>NZ_CDLUDY010000253.1:0-36948 GCF_975968855.1 Petrachloros mirabilis | reverse complement strand
GTCTGCCGCAGGTAGGACAAGGTGGCATCTGCATCTTTCTCCGCCAGCAAGGCCCCGTATTGTAAAAGTTTGACTTGCCATTCCCTTGACGGAATCGCGCGAAGCATTTTGGGGGACTCTGCCAACCAGGCTATTGCAAGCTCAGGTGAATAGTCCGCAAGTTGCGAGCCGATTCCCACAACTTTCGCGCGGAGAGCTTCCTGTTCAATGTCGCCAAGAATGGCAGGACTGGTTCTGAGAAATTCGATCGTCGCGATGTAGTCCGGCTTTCCGATGACATTCGGCCTGATCAGTTTCATCCCGAAGGAGAGCCAACTCTTCACCTCGCTCAGCGGGAGTACCGGCGCCACCGCCGCAATCTGCCTGATGTATTCCAGACCGACCACGACATCGACCTGCGTCAGCTCCACGCCGATCTCAAGCCAAGGCCGAAGCTGTTCGCGGGGGATCACTGTCAGGATTTGTGGCGCGGCTCTGAAGTATTCCAGCACCACGTTGGCATCTTCCTCCGCCAATTCCAAGCCAACAGTGAGCACGGCAGCCCGCGCGTCATTCTCCTCGATGACACCGAGAATCACAGGACTCTCTTTAAAATATTTGAGGGTCGTCGCACCAGACGATTCCGCCAATGCGACACTGAGATCGAGCCAGGGGATGACAGAGGAAAATCCTGCCCGCCGATCCAGCTCGGGCAAGGCCTCGATGGCCGCGCGCCCGGCTTTCTGAGACACTTCGGCCAACTCATCCAATAACGTCAGGACCGCGGCCGGTTGCTGACCAGCAGCGATCAGCTTCGTGACAAGGAGCTCCGCCATCGAGCCACCCAACTCACCGGCAAGCGTGTCGATGAGCCTTCTCGCAGCCTCTGATGACTCCACTGAATGGTCCTTTGGTGAACGAGAGAATTAACGGATTGTCAAGCACGCTTCAGCGCTTGTACACTATGCGCGCGCGAACAGGCAAGAGCTAGAAGAGGAGATCAGATGGCTGAACCGAAACAGGAAAGTCTCGACAAAATGTGGAAATATGTGAAAGGTTTCGCCGAGAAAAGCGGGACTGCGATGCATCCGAATCCTGCCGTTACCGAAGCGGTTGTGAAGGGCCTCGCGATGCACGTCGACGAACTCGGCAAGCCGCTGTGCCCGTGCAACTTTTACAAAGATAAAGCTGCCGAAGCTAAGCTGCGCCGCTGGATCTGCGCTTGCGACGAGATGCAGATCTACAAGTACTGCCACTGCCTCTTGTTCGTCCGCGAAGATGGGATGCCCATTACCGAATACCTGCCGGAAGGCCATGAAGGACGGGAAATCTACGGCGTCGTCACCGACCCGACACCGGATAAAGGACGGGCGCTGAGGCACAAGGCAGAATTCAATGTCAAAACAACCAATGGAGATTCGTCAGAAACCAGTCCGATAAAGAGCTGAACCTCTCCCGAACAACTTCACGAATTCAAGTCCGATAGGAGAGCAGTTTCTCCAATTATCGCGGGTCCTGCCATGGCAAAAGCCCCGCCGTGCAAAGGGAGGGGCTGCTCCGTTCACCGCGCCACCCGTAAAAGAGACTGTGTTGCTCGGCAACTGTGATGTAACTAACAGCTTATTATCAGAGTCTCGATTACTGAGGAGAAGATGAACCGACAGAAGTCCATATAATTTACGAGTTCGAGAAAGTCTAAGCCATCTCAGGTCTTGCAATCACACATCCCTTGCCTCCGCCCCTCAACTAACTGCGACTAACTGACTGTACAGTTCTTGGATTTCTCCTAAGATGACCACCGCTGGCCTAGTCCGGAAGGGGGTGTCGGGGGCGAGGACGCCAATTCCTTTCTTCTTGGACCTCTCCCCACACTGGAGGGATGAATGGGGGTGACCTCTACTGCGCGCGTTGGACGAGCACTGCCCGCAACTTGAAAATATGGATGAGTCTTGCGTGCCGCGTTCCGTGAGCAACAGAAGTCATCCCATTCTAATTCCATCCTTGCACGTCGTACCCCTTCTCAGTCAGACAGCGCACGACGAAATCAGCATATGCCGGATCGGGATCGAGCGGCTTGTAGGCGCCACCGACGAGGCCGATGATGAGCCCGAGCCCCGCGCCCGCTGCCGCGCCAATCGCGACACCAGTTGCACCGCCGATTAAGCCGGACGAGGCACCGACGGCTGCGCCACCGACGACACCAATCGCGGCACCTGACGCCATGTTGCCGGTACGGCTCGCCGTATCTGGATTGAGGCCTGCTCCCTCGGCCTTGTAGCGGCAGGCATCCAGATCCAATTGCGCCGCCTCCCGACCTTTGAGTTGCAGCTTGGGATTGGGCCGTAGAATTGGCTCGGGGGTAGAACAAGCTGAGAGGGCGAGTGTCGCCATGCTGAAGGCTGTCAAGAGAGCGATCGTTCTCCCACTCTCCAATCTTGTTACTGCCATCCAGTCACCTCATACCCTTTTTCTTGCAGGCACCGATTCACGAAATTCGTATAGGCCTGGCTGGGTTGAGATGAACCGGCGCTGAACAGACCGGTGAGCAAACCCCAGACGGCGCCGCTGGCTGCGCCGATTAGCGATCCGGTTCCCGCTGATCCGGCGATGGCCCCGCCAACTGCACCGCTCGCTGCGCCTACACCCGCTCCGACGGCTGTATTCGTCGCAACACGTTCACCCTTACCGCTGCCTTCGTCTGCTCCGGCCGATTCGGCCAGTTCTTTGCAACTTTCGATGTCGTGTTTGGCTACCTCTTTGCCAACCGACTGATAATGCGCGTTCGGATAGAGCACCGGCTTCACACTCGAGCAGGCGCTGAGGAGCACAATTGTGCAGAACCCCCACCAGGCCGCCCGCGTCATCCCGTTACCGGTCCTTTCTCTTCTCGATCAAGCAAGCCGCGACTTGTTCCGCCGTCACCCCTTGCAAGCGTATGCGTTTGCGCCGTCCGTTCGCACCGGATTGGAGGTGAATCGCGGAGCGAGCGATGGAGAACTCCTGTGCGAGGAAACGGATCAGTTCCTCATTGGCGGCTCCGTCGACCGGCGGAGCTGCCACACGAATTTTCAAGGCATCACCATGGACACCGACACATTCGGTACGCGAGGCTTTCGGCTGGACATGAACGTTGAGAACGGCTCCATCTGTGCCGTCCTGAAGGATGGTCGTCCTCATTCGTAAGGGAGAGGCGGGTGTCAGAATATCGCCTTTGTGAGTTCCATAATGCTGCGCTGCATGTCCGGATCGTCGGTGATCGGCCTGGCGATTGCAACGTCGCAGGCCCGCTCGATGGCGATACCTTCGTGAATCAACGTACCGGCATAGATCAAGAGCCTGGTACTGACCCCTTCCTCCAGACCATGGTTCTTGAGATTCCGGACCTTTCCACCGAGTTTGACCAGTCCAGCGGCAATTTCTGGCTTCACCCCCGCTTCGCGCTGCACGATCGCCGTTTCGACGTCGACGGGGGGATAGTCGAATTCGATTGCCATGAAACGCTGCTTGGTGCTCTGCTTGAGATCCTTCAAGACGCTTTGATAGCCGGGGTTGTAGGAAATGACCAGGAGAAACTCGTCGGCCGCTTCGATAACCTGGCCTCGTTTCTCGATCGGCAGGAGGCGGCGATCGTCGCTGAGAGGATGGATGATGACGGTTGTATCCTTGCGCGCTTCGACGATTTCGTCGAGATACACGATCGCCCCGTGCTTGACGCCGAGGGTGAGCGGTCCATCGACCCAAACGGTTTCCTGCCCCTTCAGGAGATAGCGCCCGACCAAATCGGATGCGGTGAGATCTTCATGACAGGCCACGGTAATCAGAGGCCGCCCCAGCCGATAGGCCATGTGTTGAACGAAGCGTGTCTTGCCGCAGCCGGTGGGCCCCTTCAACATGACAGGCATCCGGGCTTTGGCCGCGGTTGTGAAGAGCCCGACTTCGCCTCGAACTTCTGCGTAGTAGGGTTCCTGCTGAATCCTGTACTGACCTACGTCGAATTCCCGTCCCTTGTCCGTCATCGGATTGCCTGAAATATGATGGTGCTTTGCAGCAATTTCCTCACGGTAATTTGTTTCGTCGAAACCTCGCTACCTACTTTTACCCCCAATGGCTGACGCGGCACAATAAACGGAACCCGGCAGGAAGATCAAGCAAGGCCATTTCCGCGACAGTAGTGACGCCGCGCCTATCAATTTATGCTATGCCACTTTGGTGCCATCCAGCACATCGCGCACCTTCTTAGCCAGAACATTCGGCGTGAACGGCTTGGGGAGAAACGAGGCACTCCGTGCTATCCCGCCCTGTTCGAAAACGGGGTGGTCCGGATAACCCGACATGTAGAGTACTTTGATACCAGGTCTCACAACTTGAATTTTTTCCGCCACCTCTGGACCACTCATTTGCGGCATCACCACATCCGTCAGGAGCAAATGGATCGGGCCTTGGTGTTTGGCTCCAGTCATGAGAGCTTCAATTCCGTGACGCGCCTCCAAGACCGTATACCCGTGCAGTCGCAAGGTTTCGTGAACAAGGCCGCGGACCGCCGGCTCGTCCTCCACCAATAGGATTGTCTCCCGGCCATGGTTCGCCTCTCCGGCGTCCAGTGACCCTGCGACGCCGTCGGCCTTCTGTTCAACTAGCGGGAAATAAATCTTGAACTTGGAGCCCTGTCCCGGCTTGCTCTCCACAACAATGTTCCCGCCGCTTTGCTTGACAATCCCATAGACAGTCGAGAGTCCCAGTCCGGTTCCCTTTCCTTTTTCCTTCGTCGTGAAAAACGGCTCAAATACATGGGACAGCGTTTCCTCATCCATTCCGTGACCGGTGTCCCGAATGACCAGCTGCACATAGGCCCCGGGTTTCGCTACCGTCGGGTTCAGACGAGCCGTTTTCCCGATTGTCACATTGCGTGTTTCAATTGTGAGTCGCCCACCCTTGGGCATGGCATCGCGGGCATTGACCGCCAGATTCATGATGACTTGTTCAATCTGACCCGGATCAGCTCTGATCGCACCGGTTTGGGGATCGAGTTCCGTGCAGAACTCAACAATGTCTTCGCCCAACAACCGCCGTAACATGCCGCCCATGTTTGCAATGAGCGAATTCAGATCGATCACTTTGGGCGCCACAAATTGGCGGCGACTGAAGGCCAAGAGCTGCCGGGTCAAGCCCGAAGCCCGATCTGCAGCCTTCTTCACCTCCGTCATATCCTTGTGCATCGGGTCGTCGGGTGTGAGTCGGGTCAACAACAATTCACTGTAGCCACGAATCACGGTAAGGAGGTTGTTGAAATCATGGGCCACTCCGCCGGCCAACCGCCCAACTGCCTCCATCTTTTGCGATTGACGCAGTTGATTCTCAGCTTGTCTCAACGCCTCTTCGGCCTTCGCACGTTCACCGAATTGCCCGAGTTTTAACGCGACGTCCTCGATCATTTTCAAGAGTTCTTCTTCAGGCACACGAACCTGGCGGCTGTACAATTCGACAACCCCTTCAATTTCTCCTCCGATCCTCACCGGAAATCCGAATGCGCCGTGAAACCCGACTTGGCTCGCCTGTGCTTGACGCGGAAAATTAGTATCGGTTGCCACATCAGTGATCCACGCGGGCTTTCCGCTGGTCCAAATTCTTCCCGGCAAACCTTCGCCTGGCTTGAATGTCCGCTCCCACGTTGCGGCCAGAAACGTATCCGCATCGAGCTGCCGACCGACCCACTGATCAAGGCACCGAAGAACCGATGCGTTTTTGTCGACCCGCCAGAAGATGCCGCAATCCCATTCGAGATTCTCCCCTATCGCCAGCATGATCTTGGGAACCGACTCTTCCACTGTCCGCGATTCGGCCAAGACGCGCGTAACGGCATATTGCGCCGTGAGACGTTCCTCGGCACGCTTGCGCTCCGTGATGTCTGAAAATGACACCACTACGGAAACCGGAAATTCCTGTCCCTCCCCGATCAGCGGGCGGGCATTCACATCGATCCACCGCAACTTGCCGTCCGGCCTGAACACCCCCAGCACAACCCCAGAGTAAGGTTGACCCGTACGAAGCGTCATGGCCGCCGGATGTTCAGCTTGGGAAACATCTGAGCCGTCTTCTCGAATTAGGTGCCAACGCGGATCGTATAACGAACGATTGTTCAACTCGGCCAACGTAAGACCCAAAATGCGTTCGGCGCTCGCATTGCCGGTTCGAAAGATCCCTTCCGCATCGATCACCACAACTCCTTCATCCAGAACATTGACTACCGACCGGTACCGCGCTTCACTCTCTCTCAAGAGATTTTCAGCCTCCCGCCGTTCAGTAATATCTCGGATAAAGGCGCTGAAAAAGATCGTGTCACCGATTCGGACCGGTGAAACCGCTAGCTCGACGGGGAACTCCCGTCCTGACCGATGCAGGGCCAACATTTCGATACGACGATTCAGAATATGGGTCTCGCCGGTCGCCAGGTAATGACGGAGTCCGTTCTGATGGGCCTCTCGGTCCCTCGCTGGCATGATCAAACTGGAAAGCGGTTGTCCCAGCGCCTCTTCCCGTGACCAGCCGAAAATCGTAGCCGCTTGACTGTTCCAGTCCGTTACGATCCCGCTCGCATCAATCGTCACCAGCGCGTCGAAGGCCGTTTCGACAATCGCACGATTCCGTTCCTGGCTTTGGAGCAATGCAGCTTCGGCTGCGCGGGCCCAGGAACTTTCCTGTTGAGCCTGTTGGTATTCCGTTCTCAGTTTGGTGGTTGACCAAAAGAGCAGCCCCATCATCGGCAGCCACACGAGGACTCCTGTCACTCCGACCTTCCATAAGATCGGCCGGATTGGACCAAGTACGTAATCCCGATCCATCCTGGCAAGGACGTGCCAACCCAAGCCGGGGAAATCGTCGTACCCTTTCATTTGCGCATACCCCGTGACGACATACCGGCCGCGATAGTGCTCCTCGACAAAACCCGGCTCACCGGTTCGACCGGCAAGAGCCGACGGCAAATCCTGGTCCTGTCGATTCAGCTCGCCTTTGTTCCCCGTGGACGAGTCGACGAAAATCACTCCCTGTTTCGTGACCATTTGAAATGCGACCGGCCCCGTGAACTCCTTGCGTTCCTCCAATGACTGCATCGTCCCGATCGTCACATCTTCCAACACGGACATCGCCACACGTGTCGTGACCACTCCAAGAAAGGTCCCTTCCGCGTCCAGGATCGGAGCGGTGAACGACACTGTTTCGATGCCGTCGTCGCCTTCGTGAGCAGCCACATCATCGATCATGATCCGTTGCGTCTTGTACGCCTGCCGAAACCAATCGGATCGGCTGAAGTTCTGCCCTTGGAGAGACGAATCGGTAGAGGCCACCATCACACCCTGACCATCCGTCACACCAAGCCAGAGATAGACGGGGGAATAATTCTTCTTCACCCAGCCGAGGTAGCTTCCAAGGTAACGGCTATCCGACGAGCGCAACGCGAACGCCCGCGCCATCATTTGAACATCGCCATAGCGCTCGAGGAAGAGACGGTCCAGTTTGTCTGCGACTTCCGCAGCCGCGATTGTCAACTCTTCGCCCGCCGCCGCAATCAGCCGTTCTTCTACGTTACGGAGTATGAAGACACCGGCCAGAAAGGCGACCAAGTTCATCAGAATGATCAGCTGGGGCAGCCAGCGATAGCGAGCCGAATTGAGTGGTTGTTGGAAATCCTGTGTGTTCATGCGCGTGCGGTTTCCGTGCAGATGAAATTATCGATTTGCGCCACGGGTCCATACGCCTTTTTCGAAGAGCGCAATGCTGCAAGCCCTGAGTCATCCATTGTATTGATGAATTCAGCCCCTTGCGCCAAAGCATTCCGACAGGTGTCTCTGAACAGGAATTGCGCAAGACCGGGTATCGTCCGATCAGCTACTTCGAGCAATACACACCACGTACGGCGGTCTAGCCAATATCCGAAGGTATACGCTCGAACGACTCCGTCAACGCGAAGGACCGATCCAACCAGTTCCAGTTCCAGCCCATGTGCCCACACCGCCTCATGGACAGACGACGCATCCTCGAGCAATGCGGCGGCGAACGAATCGCTCGCTTGCGATGTCTTTTGCCGTCTCCAATCCAAAAAGAGTGAACGACATTCCGATCGATTACTCGTGCAATACGGTTCAATCGTGATACCCCGTCGTTCCGCGCGGTTGCAGAGGGCCCGCTGCGCCTTGTAGCGATCGCCTGCCAACGCCGCCAGATCGAAAGCCCTGTAAAGATAGTCGGGTTCCTTCGACGTAAGCCGATAGCCCTTAGCCTTCAACGTATCGGCAAGAAACGCCGGCACATTCTCGATTCGGCTCACAGCCGATTCTCCGTTCCACCGATGCATTGCCGAGAAAGCTTCGCGTATCGGGTCATCCAAAGTCCCATCGGTGAGCGGCGGCAACGGCATGAACCAACCATCGGGTGATTGCGCAAAAAGACAGAACGCCCCGGCCGCCTCCATCCACCAATGAGGAAGAAGCCCGTTCCAGACATAGTGATAGTCGGCCGAATAGGCCGCGAGGGATTGGGGGCCGCATAGGCCGGATCGATCAAGAGCCGCTTTAAATCGCGGAAGATCCTCCCATTGCAGCCGGCGAAGAGGTCGAGCACCCCACTGCTCTAACAGAGCCTCGGTTACCTCCGGAAGGGACGACAATGTGACGACATCTGACTGGTAGGAACCGATCAACCGCGGATGATTTGCAATCTCTCGAATGACGTTTGCTTGAAGCAACAGGCTCTTCACGCGCTCCGCATGTGCACGGACCGAGTCAGCAACCTGTTCTTGCACAAAAGGGCACTTAGCGTCCCATCCGAGTTGGACTTCGTTGTGGGTCTCATTCCACATCAACGCCAACGGATAGAGTTGGCAATCAAGCGGTCGCTGTTCATATATGCGGCAGGTTCTGTTCTCAGCATCGAAAACAGGGCAATGAAAGCCTTCTCCCTGCAAATCCTTCACCAGCGAGATCTGAGAGCCTGCCCGATCGGGGAAAACACGCCCCTCAACTCCGGCATCGATAGCCCGGGAAATTTCTCGACCAGTAAAATAAGGCCGTAAGGGGCTATCCGCATCGGGAAATCGGCAGCATACCTCACATTGGACACATCGGCTGCTCGGAACCAATTGAGGAAGCTCGGACAGCCCAGCATCGGATCCCGATCGTGTCTTTGTTTCCAGAGCGGTCATAGACGTCGTAATGAGAAGCCATTCTAGCACCATTCTCCCAGGGGGCCTACTATGGGATGTTTTCCGGGGATGTTTCCGGTGCAGATCCCGTCTCTCAGAAAACACCCATTTTCTTGACCCAGCTCTGCGTGACTGAAATACTACAGCCTAAAACATTCCAACTATTTGTTACCTTCTTTCAGGTAATACGATGGCATCTTCTCCGAAGATCCCGAAGTACGACCCACAAGTCCTTTTGAATTCCCAACCTGTCATCATTACGGTAATCGATCCGATCACGTACAAGGTCGTGTTTCAGAATCAGACCTCTCAAAATAAGTTCGGCGACATTTCCGACTTCACGTGTCACGAAAAAATCGCCGGTTGTGCAACTCCCTGTACGTTCTGCAAAATGCCCGAAGCGATCTCGACCGGGAAACCAACAGCCAGCGAGGTCCCTCTCCCGAACGACGAATTTCTCCTTGTGCAATGGGCACAGGTCGAAACTTCAACCGGAGAAAGACACGTTGTCGAAACGATCACCGACGTCACGGCAATCAAGCGGCAACAAGCGGAAGCCGAAGCCCTCGTCAAAAACCTGTCAAGCACCAATAGAGAGCTGATCCAAGCCAATCAGCTTTTGCGCGACCAATCAATACGAGACAGCTTGACCGGTCTCTACAATCACTCCCATTTTCAAGAAACCTTGACCCTCTTGTGTGCGCTTGCGACCAGGTCCATGAGACCGCTCTCGCTACTCTTCATCGATCTCGACAATTTCAAACAGATCAACGACGTCTACGGGCACACAATGGGCGATCAAGTGCTTCGTGAAATTGGCTGGTTGCTGGACAGCCTGCAAGGACCCGGACGCAGCCTCGCCAGAGCAAGCGATTTCGCCGCCCGGTACGGAGGAGAGGAATTTGCCCTCATCCTTCCGGACACCTCTATGGACGGGGCTCTTAGCGCAGCCGAACGACTCCGACGGCGCGTGTCGACCCTCACAATGCTGCCCGAACTGACGACATTGAACAGCCAGTCCTTCTCGCTCACTTGCAGTATCGGTATCGCCTCGTTTCCCATCCATGCATCGATTCCTTCGGACCTCATAGTTGCCGCAGATGCCGCTGTATATGCAGCGAAGCGGGCGGGGAAAAACTGCGTGCGCATGGCAACCCCTTCGAACCCCTCTCCGGCCATTCCTGCTCCACTTGTACGTTCCTAATGCCCGTGTTACGATTCGACACGCCTGACCTTAGGCATGACCGGTGATATGAACCAATTTCCTGTCTGATTTGGCTACTTCCGATCTACTTCACCGCTGCTCCACTATTCGCAAGTCCCTCATTGAAGCGGGGCTTTTTGCGCCCCCTACAGGGGAATCCACCCTCTTGTTATCAGGTCAAACAACCGTTCTCAATACGTGGCGTATCGGAACTGAACCATTCATGCTCGAACAGGACCAGCTGGCCTTCTTTCGTGCTCTCGGTCCACAGTTGCTCAAATTTTATCGCGCCCTCAATCGCCTCTATATCGATAGCTCGCGCGGTACCCAGCCGGCATGGGTGGCAGCCTATCTCGACAAAGGAAAGCCGGAATGGTTGGTGTCTTTCAGTAGAATGAAACGATTTCGAGATCACCTTCCGGCCGTTATCCGACCAGACGTGATTCCCACCCAAGACGGCATGGTCATCACCGAACTGGATTCGGTCCCCGGCGGAATCGGCCTCACTGGCGCCTTAAGCCGAGCCTACAACGATTCGTTACCTCACCCCGTACAGATCGTCGGCGGGCGCGACGGAATGATCGAGGGGTTCACCGCCATGTTGCAGGACCAGAAAGGTCAAGCAGAGGGGGCTCTTGTAATTGTCGTATCGGAAGAAGCGAGGGACTATCGGCCGGAAATGAAATGGATGGCCGAGGAACTGTCGGCTAGAGGACTCGATGCGTACTGTGTGGAGCCACGACAGGTCCGTTTTACAGAGGAGAAGCTCTTCGTGATGACAGAGGATCGCGAGATCCCTGTGGCTCTCATCTACCGGTTCTATGAATTGTTTGATATTCCTAACATCCCCAAGGCTGAACTGATTCAGTATGGGGTGAAAAAGGGGCTCGTATCTGTGACTCCTCCATACAAGCCGGCATTGGAGGAAAAATCCGCCTTCGCACTCCTCCATCACCCCCTATTGCATCAGTACTGGCAAACGGCGTTAGGAGAAGATGTATTCGTTCACCTCACGACCATCATGCCGCGCACGTGGATATTGGATCCGACTCCGGTTCCGCCTTCAGCCGTGATCCCCGGCCTTTCAATCGGAGGACGCGCGACGATGAATTGGAGTGACCTCGCCAGCGCGACACAAAAGGAGCGGCATTTCGTCATCAAACCATCGGGGTTTTCCGAGCTGGCGTGGGGAAGCAGGGGTGTCTCAATTGGCCATGACCTGCCGCAGAATGAATGGGCTGCAGCCATTGATTCTGCATTGAGATCCTATACCAAGACCCCTTATGTGTTGCAGGAGTTTCACAAGGGCCGACAGTACCAGTTCGACTATTTCGAACCGGAGACGGAAGAACTGCACTCCATGTCAGGACGGGCCCGGCTCTCTCCTTTTTATTTCATCACTGGCGATCAGGCTGAATTGGCTGGTATCCTGGCGACAGTATGCCCCTCGGATAAGAAGGTAATCCACGGGATGAAGGATGCGATGATGCTGCCTTGCGTTATACAATCCTTGAACAGGGAGTGTTAGCATACCACTGATATGATGACGCTCTACCACGTCGATTGGTGTCCTGAATGCGAAGTCGTTCGGCGGAAACTTGTGGACCTCAAGATCGAGTACGAGAGCATTCTTGTCCCTGACTTCCGACCCTTCCGGAAGGAAGTTTTTTCTGTTTCCGGGCAGTACTATGTTCCAGTGCTTCAAGACGGCAACACAGTATTGAGTGACACAGAAGAAATCTTGGCACACCTTGAACGCGTAGCCGCCACTGACCGTCTCACCAACGGTTGAACGGGAGAAGTTCAATGGAGGAATGGAGACGCATCCTCGCTGCCAGCATCGTTAAACCGAAAGATCTTGCCGATCGCTTCGGGCTGGACGAACAGGAATTGGAAGCGATTGTCGGTCCCTATCCCATGCGGATCACTCCGACCGTTTTGAACACCATTAAGGGTAAGGGTGATGCTATCTGGAAGCAGGTTGTGCCTGACGCTGAAGAATTAGGCGACATCGACGCGGAAGACGATCCGCTGGAAGAAGACCTGATGAGTCCGGTGCCCCACCTGGTCCATCGATACCCGGATCGGGTCTTACTGATGGTCACGAACCAATGCCCGATCTACTGCCGTTTCTGCACGAGGAAACGGCTGGTCGGCAAGCCGGGATTTTTGAAGAAGGGTGAACTTGATCGCGCTATCGCCTACCTCCGCGACCACACGGAGGTGCGGGATGTCATCCTTTCGGGCGGAGATCCTTTGCTCTTGCCGGACCATTTATTGGAACGTATCCTCAAGGCGCTGCGGACCATTCCTCATTTGGAGCTAATCCGCCTTGGCTCGCGGGTCCCCGGGACTTTACCCGAACGGATCACGCCAAGGTTATGTGAAATCATCAAGAAGTACCATCCGATATACATGAACTTGCATTTCAACCATCCAGACGAATTGACTCCGGCCGTGAAGGCCGCCTGTGGGATGCTCGCTAACGCAGGAGTCCCGCTGGGGGCGCAAACCGTGCTCTTGAAGGGAGTCAACGACGATCCGGAAACAATGAAACGCTTGGTCCACCAGTTATTGCTGGCGAGAGTCAAACCCTATTACCTGTATCAAGCCGATTTGACGAAGGGAACCAACCATTTCCGTACCACGGTTGAAACTGGGCTCAACATCATCAAGGCCCTGCAAGGCCATACGAGCGGGATGGCGGTGCCGCATTTCGTGATCGATGCTCCAGGCGGCGGAGGAAAAATCCCGCTCCTGCCGGATGACTATATTGTCCATATGGACGAAGACGGAGCCGTGCTTCGAAATTACGAAGACAAGACGTTTCATTATCCCCAACCCAAGACGGGCACCGCCCGTGAGCTTCCCATGGTCGGTGCAAGAGCCTCGTACGACGAGCCGACCGAGGCCTTCGCATCCTGCGGCGATAGCTACCTCGATCACGACGGCTATTCCACTTGGGGCAACAGCTGCGGCGGAGATTCGGACGACCTGTGACTAAGAAGCCAGCCCAGGGAATTCTCCCCTATCAACAGATCAAGCGACTCATCTCAGCCAACGCCGTCACAGCGCCTGTGGCTATAGAGGACCGCCAAATCCAACCGGCCAGCCTCGACCTGCGGTTGGGGAAGAAAGCCTATCGGCTTATCAGCAGTTTCCTTCCTGAATTGTCGGCCATCTCCGGCCGGCTCAATGTGATGGACTTCTATCAATCCGATCTCGTGATGTACGAAATGGATCTGAGCGGCGGAGCGATTCTCGAGAAAGGACATGTCTACCTGGTACCATTGCTGGAATCGCTGAAACTCCCCGGGGCTATCCGCGCCAGAGCCAACCCCAAGAGTACGACAGGACGGCTCGACGTCTTCACACGAATCGTCACCGACTTGAATGCCGGTTTCGATGAAATTCGCGCCGGGTATCGTGGACCGCTCTATCTTGAAATTGTCCCGCGATCGTTTGCAATCAAGGTCAAACCAGGCCAATCGTTGAATCAGATCCGATTCATTCGAGGGGAAGCCGCTGCGCCGGACTCTGCACTTCAGAACTTGCACCGGAACGAGCCTCTTCTTTATCACAACGTTCCGAATCGCAAGCCCTTGCGCGCGAAAGAATTTCGGACGGACCGGGGACTTTTTTTGCGCATTGATCTCAAAGGCGAAGAGGGATCATCCTCCACCATCATCGGCTACCGCGCCAAAAAGAACAGCCACGTCATCGATCTCTCCAAAATCGGTCACTACGCGGCGGCAGATTTTTGGGAGCCTCTGTACCGGCACCGGCAGGACAGCCTGCTTTTGGAACCGGAAGAGTTCTATATCCTGGCTTCAAAGGAACGGATCCGTGTGCCTCCCGATTACGCAGCCGAAATGGTGGCCTATGAAGCGGCCTGCGGAGAACTTCGCACCCACTATGCCGGATTCTTCGATCCAGGCTTCGGCTACGGGATTGACGGCGAGCTTAAGGGGACACAGGTCGTGCTGGAAGTCCGCCCCCATGATGTGCCGTTCCTGATCCATGATGGACAAACGTTTTTCAAGGTTGTATATGACAGGATGCTTGATGTCCCCGACCAACTCTACGGTGTCGGGCTTGGCTCATCCTATCAGCAGCAGGCCCTCACCCTCAGCAAGCATTTCAAGGCGTAATCCTTATGGCACCTACGGATCTCCCAACTCCACCAGACCAGTCTCAGCGACCGCCAGCCCCGCCGGGAGGATCGGAAGGCGAGGAAGGCGGAGGCGATCACCAGATGCGCGTCGCCGGATTGATGGTCGGGACAGCCCTGATGTTTATCGGATTTTTGAACGTGTTTCTATCCATCAGCGGAGGTTTCGAAATCAACGTGGTCCCGTTTTTGATCTACTTCGGGGGACTCGCCGTATGGGCCAATGCCGCGATTGAGAATCCGATGACCAGATACGGAATTATGGGCGCAGCCCTCGCTCTGGCAGCGGGATTCTTCCACTACGGTGAAGTGCTGTTCTGGCACAAGCAAGTCCTTTTCTGGTTCACCGTCGTCTTCGTCATGTTCTTCATCTTTCGCGAACCGAAAAAGTCAGCGTGACCTCGCGACACAGTGGTCATTTCCGTCATTATCCCTACCCTCAACGAAGAAACCACGATCGCTGAAACACTTCGCCACACCTCGGGCCTCGGATTTGAAGACATTATCGTCGTGGATGGGGGAAGCAGCGACCGAACGCCGGACGTCGTCCGCACACTCAGTAACAAGAACCAGGAATACTGTGGAATCCGTTTCCTCACTTCGCCACCGGGACGTGGGCGGCAAATGAACGAAGGCGCCAGAGCCTGCCGCGGCGAAACCCTCCTATTTCTCCATGCCGATTCACGCTTACCGGATAAGGCCGCACAGCTCATCGCAAGTTCGCTGACGAATCCCGGACTCGTCGGGGGCCGCTTCGATGTTCGATTCGACAGCAGTACGGTTTGGGCACGCACGATCAGCACGTTCATGAACGGGCGTTCCCGAGTTAGCCGTATCTCAACCGGCGACCAAGCCATATTCGTCCGCCGCGAGATATTCGAACAATTGGGTGGATTCGCGGAAATTCCGATTATGGAAGATATCGATTTCAGCACGAGGCTCAAACGTCTCGGCCCTATCGTCTCTCTACGGGAAACCGTGACGACTTCGTTTCGACGATGGAAACAGAACGGCCCTCTCCGAACTATTCTCTTGATGTGGACCCTCCGATTCCTGTATTGGCTCGGTATCAGCCCTGCCAGGCTGGCGCACCTCTACAAAACTGTTCGCTAACTGAGGTGGCGCGCACTGTTAGGGGCCGGAGGAACAGATGCGTCGACCGCGAGACAGACAAACCCCTCCTTCTCCCATCAGCCGCCCAACACCCTTCACCTCGAACTCGCAGCGCGGTGAGAGCGCACTAGTGATCTTCGCGAAGGCCCCAACTCCTGGTCAGGTAAAAACGAGACTATGCCCTCCGTTGACTCCAGACGAAGCCGCAACCCTCCACGGCAGTTTCGTGCTCGACACCCTCGAACGGACGAAAGTCGCAACAGTCAGGTTGAAGCTGCCGGTTGATCGCTATCTCGCCTGCGCCCCTTCGTCGGCGCTGACATTCTTCAAGATCATGGAGGAACGGCAGGGAGTGAACTTAATCGACCAGGAAGGAGAGGATCTAGGCATTCGAATGCATCGAGCATTCGAGACTATGTTTGCCAGGGGGTACCGGCAGGTCCTCATTGTCGGGACCGACGTCCCTTCCCTGCCGCTCGACCATTATAAACAAGCAGTGGATCTCCTCGAAAAGTACGACGTCGTATTCGGCCCGGCCTTGGACGGAGGATATTACATGATCGGCCTCAAAAAACCGGTGCCGGAGCTGTTCAAGAAGATCTCCTGGTCTACCGATCAAGTCCTCGCTGAGAGCTGTGAGAAATCGAAAAGTCTTGGATTGAGCGTCGGGTTGATTCCTGAATGGCGCGATGTCGATAGCATCGACGATCTCCAGTCACTCATCGAGGCCAGCGCCATCGACGCCAAGAAACCGAAGCAAGAGCAGTCGTTTTCCGGGCGAACTGCGGGGGCATTACAGCTGATCGCCAAACGGCTGAGGACACGAGTATGATGAAAGCGTGACCATGAGCACCAAGGTTGCCATAATCACAGGTGGAGCCAAAGGAATCGGCCGTGGCATTGCCCTCGATCTTGCCTCACGGCAATGGAAGATCGCATTCTGCTATCGGACGAGTGAGGAGGAGGCCAAGAGCACCGCTACAGCCATAATGGAACGGGGCGGAGAAGCCCTGGCGATCCGCTGCGATGTATCGAATCCCAGCGCGGCGAAAGAGATGATTGCACGGATTGAAAAGGAGTGGGGGCAAATCGACGTGCTGGTGAATGGCGCGGGCCCCTACCACCGCGTGAACCTGTTTGACGAAACGATCGAAGGGTGGAAGGAGATGTTCGACGGCAACCTCCATCCGATTTTCTATTTGGCGCAAGCAGTGGCACCGGGCATGAAGGCCAGAAAAGCTGGCCGTATCATAAACTTCAGCATGGCGAATGCAGATCAAATGATTTCCCAGCCGGATGTCACAGCACACTACATTGCTAAAGCAGGAGTTTTGATCCTGACCAGAACCCTCGCCAAACTTCTGGCGCCCCACGGCATCACCGTAAACGCCGTATCACCTGGCTTCATTGATTCAGGCAGCGCGCCGCCGGACGAATTGGCAGGCATGACAAAGCGGATTCCTGCCGGTTACATCGGGACTGTCGACGATACGGTAGCAGCCGTCCGCTATCTACTGAGTCCGGAGGCGAGATATGTGAACGGCGCCAATATTCAGATCAGTGGTGCATGGGGGATATAAGAGGGAGATCAGAGAAGATGAAGTCAGATGATGAAACTCAGTCTCACAGACGATTCATCCAGGCCCTGCAACATGAGCATATAACCTGCACCAAACCCGGCTGCGGCGGGCTAATGGATGCGTTGGATGTCACGCCTCACAGTGCCCGCATCAAGACATACGAAGCCACTTGTGAACGCTGTCATTTAGCGGAAAAGATCACGGGCAAGGAAAAGCACCAGCCGCCGTGGGATATCGCCTCGATCACGATGATGGCAGAGATGCACCTCCTTCACGATCAGCCAACCTGCCCCTTTGACGATACTCCTATCACCTTCATTTCTCTGCCTAATCCCCGTCGCAAGGCCCGATATCGCTTATGCTGCTACTACTGCGGCCGCCACACCGAATTGAACTGGCCGCCTCCGGAAGCGAAGCGGTAAACCCGGGACACAGCACCGAGGGCTCTACATCTGGAATTCCGTCACCATATTTCATTTCCCGAAAGCTTTTTTCAAGAGCGGCTCGATCTCGCCTTTCGCAGCCATGGGATCAAGAATGTCAGTATCGCCATAGAACGTCCCATCGATGAATACTTTCGGGAGTGTCGGCCAATTCGTCATTTTCGTCAGAGCTTCCCGCTTCACCGGGTGGGAAAGCACATCGATCACTTCATAGGGGTATCCATACTTGTCGAAAAATTGCATAGTTTCCCTCGTAAAACCACACATCGGCATAGTCTTGGTCCCCTTGCCGTAAATGAGGATTTTGTGCGCCTTCACTTCCCTCTGGATTTCCTCTTCTATCGGTTCTGCCATTAGATGCCTCCTTTAGCTCTCGTCTTTCGTTCTTGCGCTCAATTCCAACGCATGGATGCGACCATCCTTCAACGGCGCGTCAAGTGCTTGATAAATCATACGATGCCGGTCCAATAAGTTTTTCCCTTGAAAGGCATTTGAAAGCACGACAACCTTCAAATGATCCATCGTTCCAGTCTTGTCGGTCATCGTCACGACGGCATCGGGTATAGCCCGTTTGATGTATTCAGTGAGCGTTTCCTGGGTAATCACATCGGCCTCCTTGCCGGAAGGATACCGTAGCCCCTTTCCTAAAGGCAATTCGAGAGCTTGAACTAGAAGTTCAGCTGCGTCGGACTATACCTATTTCGATTCAGCGTTGAATCATTTGTGATTCTTATCGTGTTCACCCACTCCCCCTTTACGATAGTCTACCCCGCTTCATTCATACCAATAATCGGATGCTTCCCCCTTAAACAGCGATTCCTTCTGACCAAGGTACGGAACTTGGTTCATAAGACCGGATGGAGTAGTCGGCATCGGAAGACTCACGGCTTGGAACAACATGATAATCGCTGCAACACCATTGCTGTGAAGTTCCCTCATGATTCTTCTCGTATGCGGTTGATCACTGTGCGCAACGTTAGCAACAGCCAGATCGGGGTACCTGGTGGTGGTTTTCAATCAATCTGGTCGATATCAGCCAGTATCAACAACTCGAATCGAATACGGGAGCGCTAAGTAGTTGAAATTTTGCTGAATGTTCAACTGAACTAGAGGGCATAAGTGTTGCTCAAGCAATATAGCGTGAGCCCCAATGACAGTCACTACACAACCTTTTATTTCTCACAGAGGAGGACAACATGGGTGAATTTACTTCAGGATTCTTCATGGGAGACAAGGCCACAAACGGTCGCGTCCTGATCGTCGACGACGAAGCGGATATCAGGAAGGTTGTCCGAATGACCCTGCAGAAGGCGGGGTATGATGTCCTCGAAGCGGAGGACGGGGGAAAAGCTATTGAAACCATAAATGCGGGGGAGAACAAGTTGCTCCTGGACGTCCTCATCTGCGATATCCGCATGCCAAAAATTAATGGAGTTGAAGCCATTGCTTACTTCCGTGCCAATTATCCCAGAGTACCGGTGATTGTCCTCACGGGATTTCCCGACACGGAGATGGCAACGTCGATGCTCCGTCAGGGCGTCGTCGATTACCTCGTCAAGCCAGTTGAGGGAGAAAAACTTCGCGAGTCTGTCGCGCGGGCAATGGAGCAAAGGGAGTTGGCTCGTTTATGACAGGGCCTGTATCATGTTACATGGATGGCAACTCCACAGATGCAATAGTCCAGCGGAGGGTTGAGACGCCCTCGCCTTTTCATTAAACAGGGGAATTGGGTGCAGAACATAACGGACAGATCTGTCGTCACCCAACTCAGTTCGATAAAAGTTGCGATTCTCGGTGCAGGTCGAGGAGGGGTGGCTCTCCTTGACCTGCTTCACCAAATTCCCTCCATTCAAGTCGTCGGCATAACGGACCGTGATCCCCTCGCTCCAGGGATTCAGCGTGCCAGAGCCCTTGGTGTCCCAGTGATCGAAGAAGTGGAAAGACTTGTCAGCAATCACGGAGTCAATCTGATCATGGATGTGACGGGTGATCCGTCGATGGAGCAGTTTATTCACACCCACAAAGGAGCGGGGGCGGAAGTTCTGACTGGATCAGGATCGCGCGTCTTATGGGAACTCGTTCAGCATGAGGCCAAACTGCAGTCGGAATTGTTTCATGCTGAAAAGTTGGCGGGTATTGGCTCCTTTGCCGCCGGTATCGCTCATGACATCAATAATCCGCTGCAGTTGATTATGGGCTTGGCAGAAAATCTCGCCGAGGAAAAGGATGTGGGAAAGGTTCATGAGCAGGCTCGAGACATTGTCGATGCGGTGCGCCGGACGAGCGCCATCTGTCTGGATCTGACTCGGTATGCCAGGAAAACCACGTCTCGGGATAATTACCTTGTGCACGTAAACGGACGTCTCGATGAAGCGCTGAAAATCGCCCGTTACGCGACAAGTTTCCACGATATCCTCGTATCCAAAGATTATGAGGAAGGCCTCGCAATTAGGGGGAATCCTGACGAACTGCTTCACGTATTTGTGAACCTGATCAGCAACGCGGTTCAGGCGATGGAACAGGACGGCGGAACGCTCACCCTGGCCACGAAGGTATCCGACGAGGGAATCACGGTAAGAATTACCGATACGGGCTGTGGAATTCCAAATGGGTTGCAAGAACAGATTTTTGAGCCTTTTTTCACCACGAAACCCGCGGGTAAAGGCACAGGGCTCGGGCTCTTTAACGTGAAAACTGTCATCAACAAGATGGACGGGAAAATCGGTGTCGAAAGTCATGTAGACCGCGGCACTACATTTACGATCACCTTCCCGCCGATTTCAGAGGTACCGTCGTGACTCACCCCAAGACACAGTCACCGGCCTCCACCCGCGGATGGAGGTTGCGGACCAAGCTGATCGTCTCGATGTTGCTGGTAGGGGTCGTCCCGCTGCTGGTCGGCCTCGGAATGGCATTTTGGCAAGGGTCGAAAGAAATCCGGGAAGTCAGCGGGGAAAGCTTCAAGGCCTTGGCAACGGAAGCCGCAAGAAAACTGGACATCCTTGTTGCCGAGGAAATTGCCCGAACTTCACGAATAGCGACGGATCAGGTTATCGTGAGAGAACTTGAGCGGAGACGTGACGCGCTTCAGGAGACAACTCCCACCTCCGGAACTTCCGGCAGTAAAGACATTCAGAAACAATGGGAAGCACAAAACCCCGCTACGGTGAAAAGTCTTACCGAGAATCCGATCGCGGTTCTGTTGCAGCAATATTATGCAGGCACATTGAGCGAGCCCGATCAATTGATTCCCCTTGTCGTGCGTGGCGCAACTAAGATGTTATTCATTACAGACATACGGGGCGATCTCGTCGCGGCGCTCACGACAAAACCCGCGTTCTCCAACGCACAGACCGATTGGTGGAAGGGAGCTTTCAACAAAGGTGTCGGGAAGCTCTACATCCAGGATGTGCACTTCGACGAACAGGCTGAGTCTTATGTGTTTACGATTTCGCTCCCGATCATGGATAGTTTGCGATACGAAGTCGTCGGGGTCTTACATCGAACCATCGACGCGAAGGAGTTCTTCTCCCCATCGATACAGCCGATCAGATTCGGCAAGACCGGGCACGTGATGTTGATCGATAGCCGTGGCATCGTGATGAGTTGCCCGATCCTCCCAACCGGCGTGAAGATTTCGGACGCGGCGCTCATCCCTCTCGTCACTCCCATGCACCCCGGGTGGGCTGACGCACCAAGTGACGGCCATGGCGGAAGTTCCTCCTCCATCATCGGGTTTGCTCCGCTTCCTGAAACAAGCCGAGCCACGAACGGCATGTTGGAAGCCGGTACATGGCACACATTCGTTTGGCAATCATCTGATGAGCTTTTTTCGCCGATCAAGCACCTCTTCACCTGGATGACCATATTCGGAGTGATCGCTGTGGTACTCCTAGCAACCCTGGGATACTTAGCGGCAACCCGAATCGTCACTCCCGTACGACAACTCCAACAGGCTGCGGAAGCCATCGGTCGAGGCGAGCTCAAGCAATCCATTCGGATCAACACTGGGGACGAGCTCGAAGCGTTGGCTGAAGACTTTAATCGTATGAACAGGCAACTTGAAGCGGCGTTTGCAGGCTTGACCGATCAAGTCACTTTGAAGACTCAGGAAGTGCAGTACTTACAAAGATCAACTGACGAAATCCTCGATGCCGTTCCCACACCCGTCCTGATCGTCGACGACCAGGAAAACGTGCAATATGTCAACCGTACAGGCCGAGAAGCCTTTGGACTCCCCGACGACCTCGACTCCGGCAAACGGCTCTTTGAGATCATCCCCCTCGAATCCTCACTCGAACAACGGTTGCGGGAGGAGCTTTGGCACCAACACTTGACTGAAACCGATGCTTCGTCCGTCGGCGACGAATCAGTCCGAGAAGATCGCATCAGAGACCCCCTTGCGCCTAGCAAAGACGCCGTGCATAGCGGACGAACGGGCGAACTGCATATAGGCAATCATGTGTACCAATATCAATGGTTCCGAGTTAGCGGGCGGCCAGGCCAGCAAAACCGTATCGGACTCGTCCTCCGCGATACTACTGACGATAGTCGCATCCAAGAAAAGCTGCTCCAGGCGGAGAAATCCAGAAGCCTGGGCGTCCTTACAGCTGGAATTGGCCACGAACTCAACAACCCGCTCTTCGGTATTGTGGGATTGGGAGAAGCGCTTCAAGAAGAACAAGACCCTGCGCGCGTGAAGGCCTATGCCCAGGACATCGTCCAACAAGGCAAACGTATGGCAGCGATCATCAAGGATTTCACGGGAGTTGCGGCACGCGAAACATCTGACGAGCGGGAGGTCGTTCATCTGGAACGAGAACTCGATGAGGCCATGAATGCCGTCACGGCAGGCCTGGCTCCTCCACAAGTCACCGTCGAGAGGCACTATGCAGGCGATACTACCGTACTGGCGCATCCGGACCAGTTGCGGCAAGTATTCACCAATCTCCTGATAAACGCAGTCCAGGCCATGAAGGGGAAGGGGACTCTATGCCTCTCGACCGCTGCCACCGGCGGATCTGTTATCACGACGATAAAGGACTCCGGTACAGGCATTCCGAAACAACACCTTTCCAAAGTATTCGATCCATTTTTCACGACAAAAGGACAGGGCGAGGGGTCGGGGTTAGGATTGACTGTGGCTCGCCGCATCGTGAGGAAGTTCGGCGGAGATATCCGCTTGGAGAGCAGCGAAGAACAGGGCACATCCTGCATCATCACCCTTCCACTCTTACCTTTTTCGCCCTCGTCAAAGGAGACGTCATGTACCGCTTCGCCGTCCCGTGCCTAGCTGCAGTTGGCACAATCTTAATGGTTGTATTTTGGTGGGGCACTGCCGCCTACTCCGGAAAGGAGCAGGCAGCCAGCAGTTCCGGGATACCTCCTGAAAAGGTTGCGGGCTTCGTCCATGCCGTCCTTCAGGCGGATCGAACGATCTACACCAGTCAAATCGTGAACCGGATGCAAGAGAAGGGCATCGTTTCGGCAGCGGAGCACTGGGAGCAGGAAAATGCCCTTCCGCTCCCAGCCCAGTTTCTCCAACATTCAGGTCGGTTGGTCGCCGAAAGCGGCCAGGGAATTCGTTACCGGCTGATCGGTTTATCACCCATCTATCAACGCAACGCACCGGCCACGGATTTTGAGCGCAAGGCTCTTGAATCATTGAATCGTTCGCCTAAGTCTCCAGTGACCGGCATTGTGACCAGTGGAAAAAAACGATACTTCCAGGCCATCTATCCGGACCTCGCCGTCTCAACTGCCTGTATCAAATGTCACAATAGTCACCCTCGAAGTACAAAACGAGATTTCAAATTAAACGATGTGATGGGCGGGATCGCCATCATGATTCCAATCGAGTAAACGATAATGTGATACCGGTCACGGCGTCCGCTGAACTCCCACCCCTGGTCGACGCTGATTCGCGATATCACCCTCGACAGTTCCGCAGGGCAGCAAGCAACTCTCGCATAGGCCACAGGCCTGAGATCGGATCGATCTCCTGGCCATAACACGGGAAACTAAATTGGCCTGAACTGCGTGACCGTATGCATCCGTAGAACGAGACCGGAGGTTGAGAGATGCTGCGGTTGAATTACGAGCCTGTTCCTCAAGCAGACGAACTCTCTATTCTGTTTTGTATTACACGATAGGCCAGAGGGGCAGGGAAGGTAATCTCGTTAGGCTGTCGATTCTTTCTCCAGCACAATGACTTGTTTACCTCGATGGACTGACAACTCTCGAATCGCTCCCGGCAACTTAGGGAGTTCCTCGGACCATCCTGTAACTCCCATGTCGGTCGTGCCTTGAAGTTTTGCGCCGTCTTCCATCATGAGCACGGGTGTATGAACTTCTCCGATCAGAACGCCTGTCTTCAAGAGCTGGACCCGTTCGACGGCATGGACGGTTGCCTTGATCCGACCGCTGCTGACGACCGTACCGGCTGTAATCGTACCCTGAACCAAGCCCTCTTCCCCGATGATGACTTGACCTTTGGTGTGAATGTCTCCTTCGAGTCGGCCATCGATTCTCACTGTCCCCTCGACTCGAATCTTCCCCGTCAACTGCACGCCTTTTGCTAGAAGCGTGATATTGTCATCTCCACCAAACGCGTTCTTTTTCATGCGTGACTCCTCCTCAAATCCAGAGGCCAGCTTACATCAATACTCTGGCAGAGCATAGCAGTTTGTTGAAACAGACGCCCGCCTGGATCAAGCGATGCCTTGTTTGTTACTTATGAAAAGTTAAATAAGTCTCGAACCCGTTCCCAAAGCCCCCCGCCATGAACCTCGCAATAGACTGTCGGCTCAGTGCCTTCGACGAAGACCTCTTCTACCTGCTCAGGGCATTGTGAGGTTGCCAGTTGTCCGGTTCTGGGATCGATTGTCTTCACGATGACGCCATCCGGCCGCTGAAACGTTTGCGCCTCCTCCGGAACGATCTGCGTAGCGATGTCCATCCATATAGGCAACGCAGCCTGGGAACCGGTCAATCGGACTGGCCGTTCATCGTCGAATCCCACCCAGACCCCCATCACAACCTCCGGCGTATAGCCGATGAACCAGGCATCACGATACCCGTCCGTCGTACCTGTCTTGCCGGCAATCGTCCCGCTAAGCCCCAGCACCTTTGCCTTCGTCGCAGTTCCCCGCCTGATTACTCCATCCATTAAGGACGTCGCAAGATACGCGGACTGTGGTGACACCGCCTGGCTGCGATCAGGAACCGCCTGCCACAATTTTGTTCCGTCCTGAACAGCCGTTGCGCGCACTGATGTCGGACGAACCAGGATCCCTCCGTTTGCGATAGCACCATAGGCCGCAGTCATTTCAAGGAGCGAGACCGCTGGACTTCCCAACGCGATAGAGAGATCATCGGGCATTGGAGTTGTCAGGCCGAGATTCCGGATGATTTCAAGCAGTGGCTTCGTCCCCACAGACTTCGCTACACGCACGGCCGGTACGTTCAGCGATTGTTCGAAGGCATAACGCAACGTGACGTTCCCGCGAAACTGACGGTCGTAATTTTGCGGCGACCAGACGCTGTCGTGAGACTCGAATGTCACCGGTTCATCTGCGATGAGACTGGCAGGCGTCCAGTATGGCGCCCCCTTCGTTCTACTCGTTTCGAAAGCCGCCAGATAGACGAAGGGCTTGAAGAGCGATCCGGCCTGCCGATGTGCCTGAACGGCGCGATTGAATTGGCTGACTCGATAATCGCGGCCACCGACAAGTGCCAGAATCGCCCCCGTCGACGGCTCAAGCACCACGACAGCTCCCTGCAAGTACTGTTCAGGGCCCAAGAGGCCGGGGTGAGCCCGTTCCAGTTTTTCCAATCCCCGCTCGAGGGCGTCCGCGGCAACCTGCTGAACCAATGGATCGAGAGTACTGTCGATCAGTAGTCCCTCCGGTAACGGAGCCCCAATGGCTTCTTCCACCTGTTTCAGAACCGTATCCACGAAGTAGGGAGCATCGGCCAAAGCGTCATCTGGAGGTGCGACATGCAAAGGACGATTGACCTCGAGTTTCCATTCTTCTTCCGATAGATAACCCTGGTCACGCAAAATGCGAAGAACGACGTCTCGACGCTGCCGAGCCAGGGTACGATTCTTTGTGGGCGCATAAGTATTCGGCCCCTTGATGAGGCCGGCGATCATCGCCATTTCGCCGACCGTCAGCTCCGTAACCGGCTTGCCGAAGTATCGGTGAGCTGCCTCTCCAACTCCGTAGATAGCCACAAACCCAGCCTGCCCCAAATAAATCTCGTTCAGATAACTTTCGAGGATGTCTTGTTTTCTGTACTTTACCTCCAACACCAGGGCAGCAAGGGCCTCCTTCAGCTTTCGATCGAACGTGCGCTGGGGTGTGTAAAACAAATTCTTGGCGAGTTGTTGAGTAATCGTGCTGCCCCCCTGAACCACGCTCCCTTTGGTGAGATTCGTCCACACTGCTCGACCGATCGCGATGGGATCGACTCCGATATGGGAGTAGAAGCGTCGGTCTTCCACCGCCAGAACACTGTCGATCAGGCTTGAAGGAATTTCAGTAAGAGGAATCCACTCCCGCACTTGGCGCGATGCGCCTCGAAGCCCGCTGATAAGCTCCGGCTCGAGGAAAACAGGGAAAATTGGGCTCCGATCCGGTTCCGACAGCACCTCCGTTACCCGACCTTGATCCAATTTCAACGTTATGATGGAGGATTTCGTCAGTCCGTCAGGCCATGGATTGAGGTAAATCGTCAACCTGTCATGAACAAGCTGATACTCTCCTGGTGATCCGACCGTCTCCCTCACGGCATGGTAGCCGAGACGCTGCAACCGCTCCGTGAGTCTAGCTGTCTTTAGCAAAAGGCCCGTCTTGAGGGGGAAGGGCGCCGCGTGGAGGCGCAATGGAGGATGATCTTCGCTCCTGGGCAATTCGAGGAACGTGGCAAGGTATGCCCCATAGACAGCGAGGCCTGTCATTGCAATAGCAACCAATGCTCCCCCAACGATCCCGGCACGTACCATCCAGCGAGATCGCAAGAAGTGCTTCAATCCTGCTGCCATCCCCGCCACCCTACACCAGGCTCCACGGAATAGAGAACTCGCATAACCTCCCTTAGCAGACTGTTCATGAAGAACGCGTGTCCCTGGTTTGAAGCCGAGGTGAACGCATCGAACCGACGATCATGCCGAGACTTGCCATCAACAGGCCCACTAATTGAGGAGGCCAAACCGAATCATCCGGCAGCAACAGCTCGCAGCCCAACCATGCAACTAAGCCAGCAGCAACGGCCCACAACGCTCCCATCGTCGTCGCACTCTTCCAAAACAATCCCGCACACAATGGAATGAACGCGGCCACTAATGTCACCTTGTAAGTGTTGACGACCAATTTATAAATGCTCAAATCGGAGCCAAGAGCAATAGCCAGCACCACCGCGGCAAAGCACACCAGCACGATGCGCATGGTTCTCAGGAGGGCCCACTCATCCATGTGAGGGAACACGCCCTTGATCACATTCTCGCTGAGGATGACAGAGGGAGCGAGTAACGTCGCGCTCGAACAGGTCATGACAGCCGACAGCACAGCGCCGAAGAACAACACCTGGGCCAGAGGAGCAGTATGCTCCATAATAAGGGTCGGCAGAACAAGTTGAGAATCCTGATCCAACAGTGCCCCGAACTTTACCGGGTCAACCAGCAAGGCGGAGTATGCGATGAACATAGGAACGAAGCAAAAGGAGAAATAGAGAATTGCTCCGGCCACGGATCCACGAACCGCAGTCCGTTCATCCTTCGCAGATGTAATCCGCTGAAAGACGTCTTGTTGTGGAATAGACCCGAGCATCATGGTAATCCCGGCTCCGATAAATGGAATCCAGGCAGTCATGGCTGCGGGAGGAAAGAACTGCAATTTTCCGGCCTGGGACGCATGACTAATGACTGCCCCCATCCCTCCAGTCAAGTCGCTCATCACACTCGCGATGTAAAGTAAGCCTCCCATGATGACGGTGATCTGTACGAAATCGAGAATTGCGACCGAGAACATCCCGCCGAAGGTCGTGTAGGTCAACACAATCACTGTGCCGATTATCATGCCCGTCTGCTGGCTTACAGCGCCGTCAGTCACAACGTTGAGTACCAGGCCGAGCACTTTAAATTGGGCCGCGACCCACCCCAGATAAGAAGCGACGATGCAGAGAGTACACAGCACCTCCACACGTCGATCGTACCGAAGTCGATAGTAGTCACCGACTGTCAAGAGGTTAAGCCGATAGAACCGAGGAGCGAATAGAAGACCGGCGAGGAGCAGGCAGAGACTGGATCCAAAGGGATCTGCCACGACACCCCGGAGGCCTTCCTTGGCAAACGTTGCGGAAATCCCCATGACTGCTTCAGCCCCGAACCAAGTGGCGAACACGGTGGCCGTGACGACGGGAAGCGGAAGGCTGCGACCGGCGACTGCAAAGTCCTTTGTGTTGCGGACGCGGGTCGCGGCATAGAGTCCAATGCCGACCGACATGAACAGATAGAGAATAACGAATGTCAGAACCATCTGGGGAATGTGGATGGATCAGATTGGGGGTGCAGTGTACCTTCGCCTTGGGAAAGGCGCAACAGCCACAAACAGCACGCCTCTTGTCTCAACTCAAGGGAAATCTCTTGAGCCTCATGCCGATTTGGCTTACTGTACACAAAATATCGTCGTCTGTCTTTCATCTGACACACAGAAAGGATCTTTCATGCGTATTGCGATTGTTTGCTTCCTGGCCACGCTCAGCCTCGGACTCTTGACCGACAAGGCTCATGCCGCCGACCCATCCACAGACGAACAAAAGACGTTTTATGCACTGGGTTTGATCATCAGTCAAAATCTGGCCAAATTCTCCCTTACCGAATCGGAACTGGAGTTCGTCAAGTCAGGGATAACCGATGGCGTGTTGAAGAAGCAACTCAAGGTCGACCTGCAGACATTCGGCCCTAAGGTCAACCAAATCCAACAGGCACGCGCCTCCGCTCAAGCGGAGATCGAAAAGAAAGCCGGCGCCTCGTACCTGGCCAAGGCCGTCGCTGAGTCAGGAGCCAAGAAGACAGCATCCGGCGCAATCGTGAAGACGATCAAGGAAGGAAAGGGCAACTCGCCGAAGGCCACTGATACGGTCAAGGTCCATTACCACGGCACTCTCATCGACGGAACCGTCTTCGACAGCTCTGTGAAGCGCGGAGAACCGGCGACGTTCCCGTTAAACCAGGTTATCAAATGCTGGACGGAAGGCGTCCAAGAGATGAAGGTCGGAGGCAAGAGCAAATTGGTCTGTCCGTCCGACATCGCGTACGGCGACCGAGGCGCACCACCGCTGATCAAGCCAGGCGCGACTCTCGTGTTTGAAGTCGAACTACTTGAGATCGTGAAAAAGTAAACGCATCCCTGCGTTGTTTCTATATCGAAGGACCATCAGCGGGGGAGAGCCTACGTCAATTCTGGTTCTCCTCTGTTACTTCGCGTGGTCAAGCGGCTCTTGCGGTTGTTTGAACTGCCTCCGTAAACTTCTCAAATCCTATTCGATCAATCGACTTTTTCGCATCATGCTTCAAGACCCCCAATGCCACCGACTATCCTTCTGAGCTGTGAATCGATCAGTAAGAGCTACGGCGTCAAGCCTCTCTTTAAAGACCTCTCCCTCGCGCTATTCGAAGGGGATCATGTCGGACTCGTCGGCCCGAACGGCTCAGGCAAGTCCACACTCCTGAAAATACTTGCGGGTATCGAAAAACCGGACAGCGGCACAATATCCATCCGACGACAACTTCGCATCGGCTATATTCCGCAAGAGCAGGATTTTAAGGACGGCTCAACGGTCGAAGAAATCCTTACCCAGGTGCTTCTCGACGAAGGTATGGACCCCCATGAACATGCCGGAACGATCGCCAAGGCGCTGAGTCTTGGTGAGTTCTCTCAACCCCATCAACCAGTCGAAGCCCTGTCCGGTGGCTGGAAGAAGCGTCTGGCTATCGCCCGCGCACTGATGATGGAACCGGATGTCGTCTTGATGGACGAACCGACGAATCATCTGGACCTCGAGGGCATCATGTGGCTGGAGCGATTGTTACACGACGAGCCCCGTGCATTTCTCGTCATCAGCCACGATCGGCGCTTCTTGGAATCGGTCGCCTCGCGCCTGGTTGAATTGAATCGCTGCTACCCCAGCGGTATCTTCGAAGCCCAGGGTCGATACAGCGACTTCTTGGAGAAACGGGATGCGGCGCTTCAGGCAGAAGCCGACTATCAAGCTTCACTCGCGAATCGTGTTCGCCGGGAAATTGAGTGGTTGCGCCGAGGTCCTAAAGCCCGTACGACTAAGGCCAAAGCCCGCATCGATGCGGCAGAAACCATGATCGAACAACTGCAAACCGCCGAATCACGCCGGGAACAGGATGCCGCTGACATCACCTTTGCCTCATCAGGAAGACGATCCAAGCAGTTGCTTATTGTACGAAACCTCAGTTACTCGATTGGGACTAGACCGATTGTGTCGAACCTTGACCTGTATCTAGGCCCTGCCCAGCGATTGGGCCTGCTCGGGCCGAACGGAAGTGGGAAGACCACCCTGCTGAAACTTTTGGCCGGACGATTGAAGCCGCAAGGGGGAAGCATCGTCCATGCGGAGAAATTGCGGATCGTGACCTTCGACCAACAGCGAGAATCGCTCGACCGGCAGGAGACGCTCCGTCGTTCACTTGCACCGGCTGGCGACGTCATCATCTACCAGGACCGATCGATCCACCTCGTATCCTGGGCCAAACGATTCTTATTCAGGCCCGAGCAACTCGATCTGCCGGTTTCCCGCTTGTCCGGAGGGGAACAGGCAAGGCTGCTCATCGCGCGATTGATGCTGCAACCGGCGGATTTGTTGCTCCTTGATGAACCTACGAACGACCTGGACATTCCGACGCTCGACGTGCTGGAGGACAGCCTCCTCGAATTTTCCGGCGCCCTCGTGCTCGTCACACACGATCGCTGGCTCTTGGACCGTGTCTCGACGACTTTGTTGGCGCTCGACGGCCAGGGTCATGCAGAATGGTTCGCCGACTATGCACAATGGGAATCAGCGCAGCGGCGGAAGGAAGCCGCACCAGACCGTTCACGGCCGATTTCTCGACCCGACACAGACGCGGCCCCCATAGCACTGCCGAAGAAAAGGAAAGGCCTGTCTTATCGCGACCAGCGTGAATGGGATGAGATCGAGCAGACAATTCTCAAGGCGGAAGCGGTGCTTGCGGCTTGTCAGGCAGCCGTCGAGGATCCAGAAATCATCTCCGACGCTGAAACACTCCAAACTCGCTACGATGCCCTTGAGGCGGCTCGACGCGAAGTCGACCGGCTTTACTCGCGGTGGGCTGAGCTCGATACCATGCGAACAGCAGCTGAGGCAGGGCCAAGAACACCCGCGAAGTAAAGAGCTTCCCCAACCTCTCAGCTGAACCGATGGCTCACGATCGAACAGGAGTCCTCACGTGCTCGGGACGAATCCCGATCCCGATGAGATGAGCCGGGATCCGGCGCAATAACGGAAAGGACCGCAGCAATTTCAGCGCTAAGGGAGGTGATAGTGAGGCCTTCTCATTGAGAACTGGTTTGATGACGCGCTTCTGGACCGCCAGCTGAGCCCATTGGGTCAATTTGGTCGGCCACTCACGGCGCACCTGGACCCTCTTCAAATGCTCAGTCGAAAGCCTTCCCGTCGCGAGCGGTTCCGCCAATATATTGGCCGCCGCAACCGCATCTTGAATGGCCAGATTGATACCCACTCCACCCACCGGTGACATCGCGTGAGCCGCGTCACCTATGCAGAGAAGGCCTGGCCTACACCACTGCCGTAGTCGATCAACTTGTACCGTCAGGAGCTTAATCTGCCCCCACTCTTTCAGTTCATCGACACGATCCGCCATAAACGGCGCTACTTGCATCACTTGTCCTCGAAAGGCGGATAACCCGCACGACTCAACTTCCGGTCGAGTTCCCTTGGCGATCACGAAACCACATTGCCAATAGTCTCCGCGGTTCAGCATGATGAAAATATGCCCTGCCTCGAACCGCCCCATGGGATCAGCTGGATCACCAAGTTTCCGCGAAAGCCGGAACCAGAGGACATCCATCGGTGCCCCGAATTCTTCCACCGGCAGACCAGCTTGTTCTCGGACAACGGAATGCCGGCCGTCGGCACCCACGACTAGGTCTGAGCGCACTTCCAGTGAACCTTCTGCCGTACCCGCGCGGAGCCCGATGATTCGACCGTCTTCTTCAAAGAGTTGCGTCACCTCCGCACTCATCAGAAGTTGAAACGTGGGATAACTTCTCCCTTCCTCAGCTAAAAAGTTGAGAAAATCCCATTGAGGTAGAAATGCCACATATCGACATTGCGTCGGCAGGCACGAAAAATCCGCCACGGTCACTTCCAGATTGCCGAACCGCCCGATCAGCCTTGGAACCCGCTGATGCGGCAGCCGGAGAAAACGCTCAAGCATCCCGAGTTCGTACAGGATTTCGAGCGAAGATGGATGGAGGGTATCGCCTCTAAAATCCCGAAGAAAATCCGCGTGTTTCTCCAGCACGAGTACCGGCACCCCGGAACGGGCCAATAAAAGCGCCAGCATCATCCCGGCCGGACCGCCGCCGGCTATGCAGCAACGTACCGTTACAGTTCTCATAGATCGAACAAGGATACGCCCATTGTCGTCCGTTTCTTCGCTGCCACACCGAAGATCTACTGTTAGTAGTTCCCGGACTTTGACACATTGCGCATAAGGAGGGGAAGATGGGGAGGCATAGGCACTCCTTTCATCTGACAGTGACGACGCATCATCCCGCCGCTTGTTAGACGTCGTTCCGCGCAAAAGGACCCGCTGCCCTTTGCCGATTATCTTCCAGAAATGTCATGAAGTGAGAAGCCTGATGAAGGCCCTCCATGAGACGATCCGGATAAGGATGAATCGCTGCTCGTCGCGCAGCACGACATTACCGGGAAAGGCTACAACTGGTGCGTCAAGGCGTAGCGAATCAGGGCCGATGTGGTCTTCAACTGGAGCTTGGAGAGGAGCCGCATCCGATACGTGCTCACGGTTTTCACGCTCAGATCCAACCCTGCGGCAATCTCCGTTACCGACTTGCCGCTTCCGATCATTGACAGGACTTCAAGCTCTCGATCTGACAGCAATGCGTGGAGAGGCTTCCCCGGGGCTTGGACCGGTACGGTTTCCAGCCGTTCAGCCAAAGACGGGGTCACGTACTGGCGGCCTGCAAGTACCGTCTTCACGGCAGTGGCCAACTCCTGCGGTGCACTATCCTTCGTCACATAGGCAGCTGCACCACTACGTAATGCGCGCAAGGCGTACTGCTCTTCGGGATGGAAACTCAAAACGACAATCGGCAGGGACGGGCGAAGGGCTTTCAACCTCTTCAGTACGTCCAGTCCGTTCGTGTCAGGAAGATTGATGTCCAGCACGACAAGATCCCACGCAGAATCCTGAATCTTCTGGATCGCCTCTTGACCCGTTCCGGCTTCCATTACCTCGAGTCGCTCAAAGGAATCCCCCAGCATTTGCTTCAACCCCACACGGACGATCGCGTGGTCATCGACAAGGAGGAACCTCATACGTCTTTGATGATCCTCTTTGGAGACGAGTGCAGGTGGCTGGAGGTTGGAGGCATTGGCAGGCATCTACAGGAACCTCTGGTAATCTGGCAGCAGTATCTTAATAACTTAGGCTCTAATTGCTAGACAGGGATGTCTTAGGTCGGCGTAGGATAAATCCTACTCCGGGAAGTTGACTTTCCTCTTGTTCACAGCAGAGAGTGATCGAGCGTATACCGGATAAGATCGGTGGTGTTCTTCAATTGCAATTTTTCAAGAAGCCGCGTTCGGTAGGTACTGACAGTTTTCACGCTCAACGCCAAGTCTTCGGCAATCGATGAAACGGTCTTGCCCTTTCCAATTGCACAAAGGACCTGAAACTCCCGATCCGAAAGCCGCTCGTGAGGAAACTGCTCTCCCGGAGTGAACGCCATGACCGCAAGCCGCTCAGCTACCGTTTCGGTTATGAATTTCTTTCCCGTCATCACCTGCTTAATAGCGATTGCGAGTTCTTCCGGCGCACGTTCTTTGGTCAAATAAGCCGAAGCTCCCGCCTTCAGGGCCCGGAGCGCATACTGTTCCTCTGGGTGTAGGCTGAGCACGAGAACGGGCAAGGAGGCCTGACGTGCCCGCATTTTTTTTAAGAGATCGACGCCGTTTTGATCGGGCAAATTGACGTCAAGGATCACTAAATCCCACCGAACCCGGTTAAGCAACGTAAGGGCCTCTGCCCCCGTTGTGGCCTGCGTTACTTTGACATAGGGATAGGATTCTTCTACCAATTGTTTCAATCCGAGCCTGACGACCGCATGGTCGTCCACAATCAAGACATTCATGCCAACCCTTTTGCCATCGGGCGCATCGGAACGGAAAGAGGGAACTGTAATACCGCTTCGGTTCCTACACCCGGAGTTCCTGAAATCACCACTCTTCCATTGAAAAGCCTGACGCGTTCGTGAAGACCACGCAACCCTAATGAACTGTCATTTTCCCATTGCTTATCACGGATACCCTTACCATTGTCGCGCACCACAAGTTCCAAAAATCCCTGCTTTACCATGAGCTGGACGAATACCGATGAAGCATTCGCATGACGCATGACATTGGTCAGAAGTTCCTGTGCGCAACGAAATACTGTGGTAGCCAATTCCGGCACGATATCCTTTTCATAGTCGGCAACGTCGACCGTCAGTTGACAGGGTATGCCAGTGCGATCTCCAAAGGAGGCAGCGAGCCACTCAATCCCGGCCGCCAACCCCAGATCGTCCAACACACCGGGCCGTAATGTCGCCGCGGTTTCCCTTACCGAACTGATCAGGCCATCGACAGCCTTCGACATCACCGATGCTTTGGCCCGTATAGCACTTACATCAGCAAATCCATTGACCGCCGACAGGCGTCTGACAATCCATGCGATATCGAGTTTCAAACCGGTCAATGTCTGTCCAAATTCATCATGCAACTCCCGCGCTATCCGCCGCCGTTCGGCCTCTTCCGCCTCTGCCAAACGGCGGGTCACGACCCGCAATCGTTCGTAGGCCTCCTGCAACGCAGCTTGCGCCAATTTCAGATCGGTCACGTCGTTCGCGATTGTGACGAGACAGTCGTTGCCCTTGAGCATGATCATCTCAGAGGAAACAAGACACTCTCTCACCGGGCCAAACTTTGTCGGAAGGGTCATCTCCAGATTACGCACACCATTCTCGCGTTGCACTCGCTCCACGAAACGATGCCACGTCTCAGGAACGGCCCAAAGGCCGAGATCGACCATCGTCCGTCCGACGATCTCCTCCTGTACATGACCGAAGATTTCCGTGCATGCTCGGTTTGCATCCAGACAACGTCCGCTTGCTACGTCGGTAATGAGAATCGCATGAGGGCTGGATTGAAAGGTCTTCGCGAATCGTTCTTCGCTCTCCCGCAGCGCTGCCTCAGCCCTCTTGCGCTCCGTGATATCGCGGGCGATAGCTTCGATGCCGATCGGCTTCCCATCAGCGACCCGGAGCCGTACATGTTGCCCAAACCACACTTCACGGCCATCCTTCGTAACAGCTGGAAATTCAAAATAGGTGCTGGGCGTCAAATCACGAAGCTGCTGCTGGTAAAATTGCTGTGCCACACTGCCGGAATCCGGCAAAATAAGATCCAGATAGTGCATTCCCACCAGCTCATCGTGGCTATACCCCATAATGGCGCTCGCCGCCTCGTTGACGAAGGTGAACCGGCCATCCAGCCCGGCGGTGTAAATGATGTCTGTTGCCTGCGACACGAGTGAACGATATCGTTCCTGGCTTTCGTGCAAGGCCTCTTCCATCATTTTCCGTTCGGTGATGTCCTCGATGACGGCAATGTGGGATGTCGGCTCCTGCCCATATGCCCACATGGGTGACACGAACACCTTCACCCAGATCAACGATCCATCTCGCCGGCGATATCGCATCTCCGTCGAAAACGTATGGATGCGCCCCGTGATCAGCTGCTGCATCTGATCCAAATAGCGTGGCAGATCGTCGGAAAGGGTGATCGCCGCGAAATCCGTTTCGGCCATCTCCTCCTTCGTCATCTTCAAAATGTCGGCATAGCGCTGGTTGACACGCACGAATCGGCCGCTCCTGGTCTCGACCTGAGCCACCCCAACGGCGGCTTGCTCGAAGATTGCGCGGAATCGCTGTTCGCTCTCCCGCAAGGCCTCTTCATCCCGTTTTCTGGTTGTCATATCCAATTCCATGCCTGCCATCCGAGTGGGACTGGTATCTTCGTCAGTTCGATAACCCACCACGAGGAAAAATCCAAGGCCAAATGTTTAGATCAAACCGCCGTCGGCTCTCTTGAAGCTCAGCCGTCTGCTTTTCCGACAGGGGGCTGAGTTGCTCACTGGCCTCCCACAATCCTGCTCCGGCTCTCTCGCGTTCGGTTGATGTCCCTGACATCACACAGGCATATCCCTGGTCTCATGAACCAAATAAAAGAACCCCGACACCGCCGGCGATACAGGGAGAATCGGCCAGAGCCAAGAATAGGCTGGCAGAATGCGAACGAAGTGGCAAGACAGGAATGACATCACCTCGCGTATGAATGGAGCAAGGTTGGAGGAAGCATGAAAGGAACCGAATCGCTTGTCAAGACACCAGCAAGTACCACCTAGACCCTTACCGATTAATTTTAGGATTAATCCCTCAAAAATTACTCTCATTGGCGATCTTTGCTGCCAGACAAGTGCGCTGACCATAAAACGCCTTCCTTACAGAACCCTTCAAGATGCTCCAAGTCCTAGAATCTATGAGAGTCTCAATTGCGTTATTTGTTTCCTATAGCTCCCCTTCCTCGATGTGACGATCCCGGCCCGGGCAACATTCGTCAGGTCAAGCCACAGAGCTACGGCAAGGCGCAGGAAGAAAATGTTCTTGACCGTTCATTCCAATATGTGATAAAGGCATCGTAACAGGAGCATCGAGATGCCGAGACCAAAAGAATTCGATACTGCCGAGGCCTTGGACAAGGCCATGCAAGTCTTTTGGCGCAAGGGTTACGAAGCAACGTCAATAGATGATCTGTTGACAGCGATGGATCTCAATCGAGGTTCGCTCTACGACACGTTCGGCGACAAACATCAGCTATTCCTTGCCTGCTTGGACCTGTATTGCACG
>NZ_CDLUDY010000252.1:0-2627 GCF_975968855.1 Petrachloros mirabilis | reverse complement strand
GCGAGGTAGAGGTCTGGGTGATGACCTTCTGCTTCCGCCACTGCGCTTACCTTGTTTACATAGGCCAGTGCCTGCGCGAAGTCTTTGAACGTGTACAGCCGTTCAAGATGTCCAGCGGCATTCAACGACCACCCGCGGCCTAGTTCCTCGAGCAACACCCGTACTCGGTCGTTTGGAAGTGGCGGCACCCCGCCTCGGCAGGGTACGCACTTATTATCAGCGAGTCCCATGACGACCTCCTTTCATGAAACGGGAATGATATTCTAAAGGGCTCTGAAGCGGAGAAACAAGGCAGGGGTATCAACTAGTCGGTTTCGTCCTGAGAACCGCCAGATTTGGCCAAATCGTCTATTTTGATCTTGTCGGGATTGAACTTCACCGCCGCCTTGGCCATACGTTCCAGTGCATCATCAAAGGAGAGGGGAGAGGCATCTTTCGGTCTGAACCGTACCGGATTGACCCGCGCAACGACGAAGCTCTTCAAGTAGGGGCTCGTCAGTCCCTTGGCCTTTAGTGCATCAACCTGCTTCACAATGGTATCGTCGAGCGTGAGGACAACTCGCGCCCTTTCTCGCCTGACATCGATCGCCGATCGCATCGGCTTCTTGAGGAACTCATCTACCCGCTTGAGCACAGGATGGTAGGCGCCACCGCTGAAGCGAGGCCGCTCTTCATAACAAAGCCCTAACGTAATCAGCGCTGGCTCTTCGAATTCAAATGCATAGGTCTCCTCAGTAGCGTCATCCAATTGTGATAGTTCTTTGTACATGCGAATGACTTCGAGCGCCTTCTCTCGCAGGTTGTGAGCCTTCTCCGTATTCAAAGCGAGGATCTGGTAGGCTGCAGTTGTTTCTGGAACCACGATTGACATGATGCTCTTGGCACCCAACGTCCGCATCGCGGACAGACGATGATTTCCGTTCGGTGTCCAGTACTTGGCCACATGGTCCGGTGTGGCAAGTCGCACAGTAATTATCGGATCAAGAAACCGGCCGATCTTGCCGATAGCGCTTTCCAACTTTCTTACGTGAGTATCGGAAAGATTTCGTTGGTAGGGAGTCGGCTCTACGAGTTCGATCGGTAAGGCCGCCATCAAGAGCCATCGGCCGCCGTAGGGCTCCCGATAGACTGCCAGTACCTTGCCGCCATCTTCTTCGATCACTCGATGCAGTTCCGCCACTTCGCCTGGCGGTGCGGCGCTCTGCAAGTCGGTTGCAGCAAGCCCGCTCGATTGGCCAACCGGTTTTCGTCTTCTCCGTCCGGTCACTGGTGCACGGGTCTTCTTTGATTTCGGATTCACCGTACCCGCTATGGTATGCGAGACGCTGAAGAAAAAAAAGATGCGCCTTCCCACAGTCGTCGCACATCACGAAATATGCTCACGCTCCCGTGATGTCACTGCCTCCAAATTACTCCTGTGGGGGATCGGCGGATTGTTCGCCGTTGGTGGATCCTTGGTCCATTACGAACACGATTTCCGCAATCGTTACACAACACGGGCGGCCTTGCACTTCGGTAGGAGGCCGCCCGTGGTTGGCGCTTAGGACGCCTGTTGTTATGCTTTTTTTATGGTTGTAGCGGCCCGTGAGACCCGCGCGAAGCCAGGTAGAGGAGGTTTCCCATCGGGGGAGACGTCGTCAATCCCAGGCGCTTGTGTTCCTCGTTCTAGCGTTTGATTCTCCGTGAAGATCAGGCTGACATCCAGTTATTATCTGATGCCATGACGGCACAGCCAACGGAGAAACAGCTATCACGACCGACGAGAAACCCGCCCTCGCATCGGCGGGCCTGACGGACCAGGTGGAGTCGCGTCGTCCATCACAACCCTCCTTTCATTATCAATTCAGCGAGAGACCTGGATAACAGCCGCGCGGTCTGTCCGATCTCTCGAATTCAGACCAGTGATAAACGGGCCGCCGTTCCCCTCCTACGCCTATTAGGAATATCTGTCAAGAGGCACCCGTTCTCCTTTCGCACTTTTTCGTGGGGGATGGAGCGTTTCTGGAGATCACAGGAAATTCTTTGAGCCTCACGGTAAATCCTTGTATGGCCCTCCGTAGTTAAAATGATCTAAAATATCAGCCATTAACTTTCAACAAGGAGACTCTGCATCATGATTCAAGAAGTGACTGGAGACATGCTGTTGTCAAAAGCCCAGGCTATTGCCCATGGGATTGCCCCTCACGACGATTTCAAGCAAGGACTGGCATTATCTCTGCGTGAGCAATGGCCCGGAATGTACAAGGATTTTCGCCACTATTGTCAAACGTACAATCCAAAGCCCGGCACGCTTTGGAGCTGGAAAGGGCCCGGCTCTCCGGTCATCATCAACCTCTTCACGCAAGAACCGGCGGATGATCACCGAGGCAGGCCGGGAAAGGCCACGGTTCCAAATCTCAACCACGCCCTTCAAGCCCTAAAGAAAGAAATCAAGTCCCAACAGGTGGGCAGCCTGGCACTTCCCAGAATCGCGACAGGCGTTGGCGGGCTATCATGGGACGAGGTCAAGCCCCTGATCGAGCAGACATTGGGAGACATGGGCATCCCAATCTATGTGTACTCGACATTCAAGAAAGGTGTGGCAGCAGCCGAACGTACCTAGAAAAGGGAACGTCCGCACCATGGGT
>NZ_CDLUDY010000251.1:0-6603 GCF_975968855.1 Petrachloros mirabilis | reverse complement strand
CTTCCAACCTCCAGTCACAACTCGACGGGCTGGAACGGGATCGATCCTCCCTCAACGCCGAATTGGGTGATGTCAAAAACCAGATTGCCGCGCTCGAACAGAAACTTGCGGACGAAACGGCCCAAGTCAGCGCCCTGGAGAAGGACAAGTTGCAGTTGGAAAGCGGAACAGCATCGGCTCAGGACGAAATCGCCAGACTGCAAAAGCGCGCAGCTGAATTGGAAGCCCAGTCTGCACGAATCGGCAAAGAGCGGGAGCAACTCCGCGACGAACAATCGAAACTGGCCGCTACCCTCGAACAGGAGCGCCAGCGGTTCAAAGAGGAGGAATCTGCAAAAGCGCGCCTGGCAGAGGAGCGCGAGCGGCTTCGCGATGAGCAAGCCAAATTGGCCGCCAGCCTTGAGCAGGAACGGCAACGCTTGAAAGAAGAGGAAGCGGCGAAGGCCCGGATTGCACAGGAACGCGAGCGGTTGCTCCAGGAACAGAATCTGCTGGCCGCCAACCTCGAACAGGAACGCCAGCGCGCAGAGGCCGAGGCGGCCGAGAAGGCCCGTTTGGAGAAAGAGCGCCTGGCCAAGGAAGAGGAGATCAAACGGCTCACCAGGACACAGGAAGAATTGTCCAAATCACTTCAAGACGAGATTGCGAAAGGGAACATTACCATTCAACAGGTTCGAGACAAACTCACCATTAATATGGTCGATCGCGTCCTGTTCGACTCCGGCCGAGCGGAGATTAAGCCTGCCGGTCTCAAAGTGCTCAAACAGGTCGGCGATGTACTCAATAAAGTCACGGACAAGCAAATCAGGATCGAAGGCCACACCGACAATGTGCCGATCAGCACCAAGCTCCAAGATCGATTTAAGACGAACTGGGAATTGTCGACGGCTCGTGCCACCACCGTCGTCCGGTACCTCATCGAACAAGGCGGCGTCGATCGTGAGCAGCTCTCAGCAGTGGGCTACGCAGATACCAGGCCCGTGGACACAAATGAGACTGATGAGGGCCGCTCCTCAAACCGGCGCATCGAGATCGTGCTGTATCCCAAAGATCTCACACAAATCGTGGGACAGATAAACGATTCCAACTAACCACTGACTCTCCACCGGCAGGGAAACAGGCGGATGTCGCATCGTTTCCCTGCCGCCTTCCACACCCTGGACAGCACAAATCACTGCGGCTCTTGCCAATCGCGGCTTCTCAAGCGGCACGAGTCCCGACGAGCCAAGGCAACAAGCAGTACTCTGATGGTTGAGTCGAGGCGGCGAGCGGAGCGGCTTAAACAAAAATCTTTATACGATGGAAAAAACAAAAGAGGTGTGAGACTCTTCAAAAAACAATCTAGAACCGTATGGGATCATTTCATGATTGCTGAAGAACAAACTTGCCCTGCTGCACCCTCTGACACTTCCGCATGGGAAGAGAGCATCACCGATAGCCCGTGGAACGCCAAGTCGTTCATTGCGGCCTCCGCTGCAACGATCGGCGGACTCGCCTCGTGGATCGTGAACTTCAGTTCTCCCACTGTGGCACAGTTAGGAGGAAGTTACCTCGGCGGATTTATCCTCGGGTGGGCTTTTCGCCGCCTCCTCAGGGCCGCGGCCATGATGGCGGCGTTGACCATCGCCTGCATCGCCGTGTTGAAGTCAACCGGTTGGCTTAATCTCGACTGGCCTTCGATCGAAACGCAGGTCTCTCAAGGCATCAGATGGCTTCATGGAGAAGCGGAGGGGCTGAAGAATCTTCTCACAGGATTTTTCCCCTCAGCCGGCGCCGCCGGCGCAGGAACGTTTTTTGGGTTCCGCAAAAAATAACCAGGATGCCGATACCCCGCGCGGCATTGCCTTCCGCGACGAATCGTCCCTCGCCTCCTGATCCCGTCCTACCCCTGTCATTGTGCCACCTTCCCCATTTATACTGGCCCTCGCAAGAACCAACGCGAAAGGACCAGTCATGCGGCGTAACAAACTATCGCTCCTTCGAGTCAGCACGATTGTTTTGAGCGGAATTGCGATTTCAGCACTGACCGTCTCGCCGGCCTCTTCTACAGGTCAAGACAGTGAGATCTCCCGCGTGTATGAGCGTGCCAAGCTTGCAACAGTCGGAATCTTGGAGGACACCCAAGACGCTCGTACCCCTGATAAACCCGGAAAGATCACGGTTCGCGGTACAGGTTTTCATCTGCGCGATGGCTACATCGTCACCGCGAGGCATGCCGTCGAGAAACATACCACCTCCGGCACAATCATTCCGAAGATTATCCACGTCCTAACGACCGATCTCCACGAGCTCGTCGCTCAGAACGTCGGGGACAGCGCCTATCTCGACGTCGTCGTGTACCGTCTTAACAAGCGCGATCGCCCGATCTTGTCCACCAACGCGCCGTTCTCTTCTGAAAACGTAACTTCAGGAGCGGAAGTCTTCACAGTCGGCTATCCGATGGGATGGGGCCCGACGATGGCCTTCGGCCGCGTCGGAAATGTGAATACTTTCTTACAGACGGTTGATACACGCCTGATTCAATCCGACCTCTCAGCGTGCAGCGGCAATTCGGGGGGTGGACTCTTCAATCATGCAGGCGAAGTTGTCGGCATCATGCATGCCATCATCCAAACAGACAAGGAAGAAACACAAGTCCATTGCAGCCAAATGGCCTTCGCCATCCCGGCCACGCTGGCCGAGCGTATCGTCAACGCCGCCGTCGAAGGGAAGCCGTTGAGCTTCTCCAGGTTAGGCATCCGCATGACGGCCGTGAAGGACGGCACAAAATGGCGCATCGCTGTGAAAGACGTGACGGATCCTGCCAAGGAAGCCGGCATACAAAAGCACGATGTCTTGCTTGAAATTGAAGGAACGGAAATCCTCGATGCAGCCCACCTGAAGAATTATTTGATCGAGCGAACGACACCCGGCCAGCGCGTAGCTGTCAAAGTCCGCCGCGCGGAGGCAGACCTGACGTTTACGGTGACATTGGGAGGGGGATAAGTTCGGGGACCGGGGCAGGCACCGGAAAGGCCGGAGCCTGTCCCTCACCCGGGGAGAGCCTGGTACCAACCATTGGCCTCTGCGAGAGCTACAGGGCAATCGAACAGCTCGCTGAGATGAGTTTCCGTCAGCACCGTTTTCTTCTCGCCATCCAGGAGAATCTTTCCTTTTTTCAACAACACAACCCGCTTCACTTCTGGCGGTATCTCATGGATATGATGAGTCACAAGGAGAATCGTTTTTCCCCTCTGCATATACGTCCGCACAATGTCCAAGTAATGGAATGTCGCCGTAAGGTCGAGCCCGCTCGTCGGCTCATCCAACACCAACACGGACGGCCCATGGACGAGCGCCCTGGCAAGCAGGCACCGTCGCTGTTCTCCGGTCGACATGTTCGCAAACCGCCGGTCGATGAGAAACCCGATGCCCATATCGTCCATGACCGAGTGCGCGTGAGCGATTTGCTCGTAGGTAAAGTCCTGGTGCCCATAGGTCCCGATGCTCGCGTAGAATCCTGAGAGCACCACTTTGAGTCCCGTAACCTGTTCCATGTAGTGATGTTGCAGGTCGTGTGAAACCATCCCGAGCCGCTTGCGAACCTCCCACACGTTCCATTGCGCCTCACCGAACAGACGAACGGACGTTTCGCTTTTCGGCACCGGATGGACCTCGCCGGCCAACAACTTGAGGATCGTCGATTTCCCCGCTCCGTTTGGACCGAGTATCGCCGTATGCCGATCTACATCAAGAACGAAAGAAAGGTCCTCGAACACGCAAGTATCTCCCCGATAGACCGTGGCATGTCGAATATCGAGGATGCGACTTTCCTGGAAGGTGGATGACGCCATGCCTGACTGAAGGCGTTATGCTTCTTGAGGATCTGGATTCATTTTCGTCGTGGGCTTGCTTTTGCCGGTTGAACCCGACTGCTTCACCGATCCGGCTATCTTCGGCGTCGGTGTTCTCACATCGGCGTTCTGGGCGCGATGAAGCAGGGCGTGGTCCATGAGGACAAGCGCCATCATGGCTTCGGCTATGGGCGTGGCCCGGATGCCGACACAGGGATCGTGACGGCCGTTGGTTTCGACGGTCACCGGTTTACCCTGTTTGTCGATCGACCGGCGGGATACACGGATGCTCGACGTCGGCTTTATCCCTATTGACACTACGATGTCCTGACCGGTCGAGATTCCACCAAGAACTCCCCCTGCATTGTTCGAGAGAAACCCCTCCGGCGTCAGTTCATCTCCGTGCTCCGAACCTCGTTGTGTGACCGACGCGAAACCCGCCCCGATCTCCACGCCTTTCACCGCGTTGATGCTCATCATGGCAGCAGCCAAATCGGAATCCAATTTCGCATACACCGGCGCGCCCCACCCCACCGGCACATGTTCGGCGACGGTCGTGATCCTGGCACCGACCGAATCACCGGATTTCCGTAGCTCATCCATAAATGACTCAAGCGTCGCAACGATTTCAGAATTGGGGGAAAAAAACGGATTCGCAGCCACGGCTTCCCAACTTTTGAAAGGAATCTCATGCGGCCCGAGCTGGCTCAGATGACCTCTGATCACGACTCCATACTGTTCGTTCAGCCATTTCCTCGCGATTGCGGCAGCAGCGACACGGACTGCAGTTTCCCTCGCAGAGGACCGCCCTCCGCCACGATGATCCCTGATCCCGTATTTTTGCCAGTACGTATAGTCCGCATGACCGGGACGAAACGTGTCGATTAAATTTCCATAGTCCTTGCTGCGCTGATCTTCGTTACGAATGATGAGAGCTATCGGCGTGCCCGTCGTCTTTCCTTCGAAGACACCGGAGAGAATTTCGACGATATCGGATTCACGCCGTTGCGTAACGTGACGGGACGTGCCGGGCTTGCGGCGGTCGAGGTCTTTTTGAATATCCTCGGCGGAGAGCACCAGCCCGGGCGGACACCCATCGACCACACACCCGATGGCGGGCCCATGGCTTTCGCCGAAGGACGTGACGGTATAGATTCTGCCGAACGTATTGCCGGCCATAAACTGGCTGACTCCTTACTCGACGAGGTCGAGCTTGATCCGCAACTCTTTAAGCTGCTCCGCGCTCACCGCTGACGGTGCATCGGTCAACGGACATTGTGCCCGCTGGGTCTTTGGAAATGCGATGACATCTCGAATCGACTCCGCCTCTCCCAGCAACATGATTAGCCTGTCGAGGCCGAAGGCGATTCCGCCGTGCGGAGGTGCGCCGTAGTCCAACGCCTCAAGTAAGAAGCCGAACTTGGCATGGGCCTGCTCTTTACTGATCCCAAGCAAGTCCAGAATCCTCAGTTGCACGTCGCTACGGTGATTCCGGATACTGCCGCCGCCGATTTCGTTTCCGTTCAAGACCATGTCATAGGCCTTGGCCCGCACTTTGAGCGGCTCGGAATCAAGCAAGGGCAGATCTTCGTCCATCGGCGCAGCGAAGGGATTGTGCATAAAGATATAGCGCTTTTCCTCCGGCGAGTATTCGAGCAACGGGAAATCCGTTACCCAGACAGGCCTCCAGGCTTTCTTGTCGATCAGATCCAGTTCCTCGCCAAGCAACAGCCGGATACGGCCCAGCACATCGTGGACGACCGCCGCCTTGTCGGCTCCGAACAGGACGAGATCGCCCGGTTTCGCTTGGGGCAGCGCCGACGCAAACGCCTGTGCATCGAGGAACTTGGCAATGACGGACTCCAACTGGCCGTCCGAGGTAATCTTGAGCCAGGCCAGCCCTTTCGCGCCGAAACTTTTCGCCGTCTCCCCCAATGCATCGATCCGGCTGCGGGCGATTGTCCCGCCTCCCTTTACAATCAACGCCTTGACTATCCCGCCCTTCGCGGCTGCATCCTTGAAGACCTTGAATTCGCTCGCCGCAGCAAATTGCGTCACGTCATGAAGCGGCATATCGAAACGAAGATCCGGTTTGTCTGATCCGTAGCGACCCGTTGCCTCGGCATAGGTCATGCGAGGGAACGGAGTCGGCAGCTGCACCCCTCCGGCCTCCTGGAAAATCGTCACGATCATTCGCTCCATCAATTCCATCACTTGATCGCGATCGACAAAGGACATCTCCACATCGATCTGCGTAAACTCCGGCTGGCGGTCGTTGCGGAGATCCTCGTCGCGGAAACATCTGGCGATCTGGTAATAACGATCGACGCCGCTGACCATCAGAACTTGCTTGAAGAGCTGCGGAGATTGCGGCAACGCAAAGAACTGTCCGGCATTCACACGGCTGGGGACGAGATAATCACGCGCGCCTTCTGGCGTGCTCTTCGTCAGGATTGGGGTTTCGATTTCCAGAAACTGCTCGGCGTTGAGAAAGCCCCGGGCGGCCTGCGTGATGTTGTGCCGCATACCGAGAAGCACCTGCATCCTCGGCCGTCGCAGATCGAGGTAGCGATACTTCAAGCGGATCGCTTCCGTCACTTCCGCATCGTCTTCAATGACAAACGGCGGTGTCTTGGCTTCATTCAAGACCTCGACAGCATCCACAAACACTTCGATCTCGCCGGTCGAGAGGTTCGGATTCTTGGATTCGTCCGGGCGTGCCATGACCTGACCGGTCACCGACACAACGCACTCGCTCCGCAAGGCATGG
>NZ_CDLUDY010000250.1:0-6384 GCF_975968855.1 Petrachloros mirabilis | reverse complement strand
GGCCGATGTGGCAATAGTCGTATACGGTTACGCCGCATACATACATCCGAACCCGTTTTGGTTCGAGTGACTCAAACGGCTCCACTTTCCCCGACAATGTGTTGAACAGAGTCAGCATGATATTGTCAAGACCCGGGCGTCACGGATCGTCTCGGCCAATGGGACCATAAGAAGTAGCCGAGGGCCGCAGCGAGAAATAGCCCGATGACGATGTCGAATTGATGAAAATAGTCACGCAGATGTTCCCATTCCTGTCCCATCTTCACGCCGATGTAGGCCAAGAGATAGCACCACGGCAGCGCCCCCAGAAAGGTGAACAGCACGAATCGCGGGAAATTCATCCGCGCAATGCCTGCCGGCAGGGAAATGAACGTCCGCACGACTGGGAGCATGCGGCTGAAAAATACGGCGGCCTCTCCGTACCGTGCAAACCATCGGTCCGCGGTCTCGAGATCTTTCCGTGAAACCAGCATGTAAGGCCCGTATTGCTCGACGAAAGGCCGTCCTCCCCACACTCCGCCATAGTAAGCCACGATCGACCCCACGACGTTTCCGACCGCTCCGGCCAGGGTGACTCCCAACATGGTGAATTGTCCGGTTGTGACGAGATAGCCCGAGAATGGCATGATAATCTCGCTGGGCAGGGGGATACAGGCGCTCTCGATCGCCATCGTGACCACAATTCCTGTATAGCCGAAAGTCGATATTGTATTGATGACGAACCGGCTGAGAACCGTGATAATAGCTTCAATGAGATTTCCCATCTCTGATCAGCCTCTGGCCTTGCGTGGTTTTGATTTCGATAAAGCAGATTGACGGGACTTCCCTTGCAACGGAACTTCCCATGTTCGTAAGTGCTCCAGCACACCGTAGTGCGTGCTGTCGAGGTGGATTGGAGTCAATGACACTGCTCCCTCCTCTATCGCTTCGTGATCCGCGTCCTTGCTCCGACTCCAGGATACCCGACTTCCTGCAATCCAGTAATACTTCCGGCCGTGCGGATCGATCTTTTCGATGATGGGATTGTCGAACCTCCGTCGGCTCAAGCAGGTTACCCGCACCCCGATGATGGCCTGTGGCGGACGATTGGGAATGTTCATATTTAACAACGTTTCCTCCGGCAACCCACGCTGGAGAATCAGCCGCGCGACCCGAAAGGCATACCGAGCTCCGGTTTCGAAGTGAAAATGTTCCCGTCCCTCCTGCGATACAGCCAAGGAGGGGATGCCCAGTATCGTCCCCTCAACTGCCGCTGAAACGGTTCCCGAATACAACACATCGTCACCAAGATTCACGCCTCGGTTGATTCCTGAAACGACTAGATGAGGGCGTTTTGGCATGATATTGAGGAGGGCCAGGTTGACACAGTCGACCGGCGTACCGTTAACGGCATATATCCTCCTTCCGAGCTGCTGCACCCGAAGCGGTTTGTGGAGCGTCACGGCATGGGCCACGGCGGTCCGTTCACGATCCGGAGCGATCACCCAGACTTCGCCCAGTTTGGCCAAAGCCTTAGCTAGTATGGTCAAACCAGGAGACTGAACTCCATCATCGTTAGTGACAAGTATGCGCGAACTCGTGTCAGACATAAAAAAAGCTGCGCTCGGCAGCTTCCTTGCTTCGCCAAGGACTGAGCGGCATGATCGTGCCACTGCTCAGCCATCGGCACAAACTCCTATGCAGATTGGTCGGGGCGAGCCGATTTGAACGGCCGACCACTCGCACCCCAAGCGAGTACGCTACCGGGCTGCGCCACGCCCCGACGTCTCTGTTTCATCCTGCAATGGCTCACATTGTCGCCTTGAACGGTGCCGGATTGCAACTGGATGGATATGAGAGGGCACTGAACCGTCGGATCATGAATGGGACTCAAGAATCTTCAAGATCGCTTGGAGATGACCTCGTAATCGTTGCGCCAACTCCTTGGGCTTGATGCGCTGGGATGATACCCTCCCTCGCCTAGCCCAATACCGTTTCACCCCTTCGAGCGTATGGCCTTCATCGTAGAGCATCCGCTTGATTTCCAGCACCGTTTCAACATCTCGCCGTTCATATAAACGCTGATTCCCCCTGCTTTTCTTTGGTTTCAGAAAAGGAAATTGTGTTTCCCAAAACCGCAAGACGTAAGCCGGAAGTTTTGTCACGCGGCTGACTTCGCCAATTTTGTAGAAAACCTTGCTGCCCAGCCTGGGTTCAGCCCCCATTGACCGGTCCTCTTGGCGGGAATTCGTACGGGTGTGCAAATGCCTTTACGAGTTGACGTACTTCTTAAACACTTGACTCGGCCGGAAGGTGACAACGCGTCGTGGTGTGATACCAATTTCTTCACCGGTTCTGGGATTTCGTCCCTTCCGTGCCCCCTTGCTCCTCACCACAAAATTTCCAAAGCCTGCAATTTTGACTGATTCTCCCTTTTGTAATACTCCCTTGAGCATATTCAGCACGAGCTCGACAATATCGGCGGCTTCATTCTTGGAAATGCCGACCTGCTTGTAGATCTCGTTCGCTATATCTGCCTTTCTCATGCGCCCCCCTTTGGGTAACCTCTGCAGACTTGTCGGGTCATTCGCCGTGTCGCCTTAGACAAGGGACAGTTTTGTCATAAGTTACGTGAGGTTATGGGACCTGTCAAGAAGTAATTCACAGAAGGCGAGATCAGGGGTCTAACGGTCTGACTCAAGCAGCTTGTACTCGATACTGTCGGCAAGGGCCTGCCAGCTGGCCTCCATGATGTTTTCGGAGACCCCGACAGTACCCCATTTGTCTTTATGATCGCCCGATTCGATCAAAACCCTGACTTTCGATTCAGTGCCACGATTAGCCGAAAGCACGCGCACCTTATAATCGAGGAGTTTGACTTCCCTGAGCTGAGGATAGAACTTTTCCAAAGCCTTACGCAGAGCGTGGTCCAACGCATTTACAGGGCCAGCTCCCACGGCTGCGGCATGTTCCACTGCATCTCCGACTTTCACCATGACGGTCGCTTCCGAAGTCGAAGCACCATGGTCCTGCCTCTTCTCTACAATGACCCGGAACCCGACCAGCTGGAAGGAAGGGGAATGGGACCCCATGGCCTTGCGCATGAGGAGTTCGAACGAACCTTCTGCCCCCTCAAACTGGTAACCCTCGTTCTCACGCTCTTTCAAGGTGGCCATTAATTCCTGGACCTTAGCATCGTGCTTATCCAATTTGATACCGAACGCCTCGACCTTTTCCAAAAGCCCGCTGCGCCCCGCGTAATCCGACACCAACATGCGCTGACGATTGCCTACGAGGGACGGCACCACATGCTCATAGGTCGCCGGATTTTTTAATACCGCATGGATATGAACACCCCCCTTATGTGCGAATGCGGAATCGCCTACGTAGGGCTGATGCTTGTTCGGCATCAAGTTCGCAATTTCCGTCACGAATCCCGACACTTCTTTCAAGTGAGTCAGCCGCTCTCCCAACGCTGGGCGTTTCATCTTCAACTGAAGGTTCGGAATGATTGAGCAGAGATTCGCGTTACCGCAACGCTCGCCGATTCCATTGATCGTTCCCTGTACCTGGAGGACGCCTATGTCGATCGCCACGAGCGAATTTGCGACGGCCATCTCACAATCGTTATGCGCATGGATCCCGAGAGGAACTTGACATTCTTTCTGAACCACCCGGCAGATTTCTTTGATTTCCCACGGCATCGTGCCGCCGTTGGTATCGCACAAAATGATACGCTCGGCACCTGCTTGCACTGCACGCCTGACCGTCTCAAGGGCATAGTCGGGGTTGGTCTTGTACCCGTCAAAAAAATGCTCGGCGTCGTAGAAGACCCGGCGTTGCTTCGAGCGAAGGTGCGCGACGGAGTCGCTGATAAGGTCGAGGTTCGTCGCAAGGGAAATTCCCAGGGCATCTGTGACATGCAACGACCAGGATTTCCCGAAAAGGGTGATGATCTTGGTTTCCGCATCAAGCAGCGCTTGAATGTTGGAATCCTTCTGGACAGGATTACTGGCCTTTCTTGTGGAACCGAATGCCACAACCGTCGCGTGCGACAGAGGCGTTTCTTTGATCATCCGGAAGAACTCGATGTCTTTCGGATTGGCCCCTGGCCATCCTCCCTCGATGAAGTGTACGCCGAGTCCGTCCAATTGTTGAGCAACCCGTACCTTGTCCTCAGCGGAAAACGTAACGTCCTCTGCTTGTGCTCCGTCGCGCAAGGTCGTATCGTAGATTTCCAGTTGAGGATGTTTCAACGCAGCTGTGGAGGCAGCCGGACCCGAACGACCGGACGGTTTCTGAGGAGCTTTGCGTGGTTGTGAGGCCTTCTTTGCCATGGGGAAAGGGTAGCAGGAGCAGGGCGAGCCTGTCGAGGCTCAAATCATCGCATCATTACTTGGGTGAACGGTCGCTGACCGACACGCGATCCAATCCGAATGCGGTATGAAGCGCGCGCATCGCGAGCTCCAGGTACTTCTCGTCGATGACGCAGGAGATTTTAATTTCCGAGGTGCTGATCATCATGATGTTCACGCCCTCTCCCGACAATACTTCGAACATTTTCGCAGCCACTCCCGAGTGAGACCGCATCCCGACGCCGACCAATGATACTTTCGCAATGGAGTCCGTCACCGACACAGATTTGGCACCGATCTCGTTCGCCACATTCTGAATGATCGGCACCGCTTTCTTCACATCAACCCGAGGGATGGTGAACGAAAAGTCCGTCAAGGATTCATGGCTCACGTTCTGGATGATCATGTCGACCAGAATATTGGCCTTGGCCACCGGGCCCAACAAACGGGCGGCGATCCCGGGCTTATCCGGCACCCCGACGATCGTGACCTTCGCCTGATTCCGATCGCCGGTGACCCCCGACACTGCGACCGCTTCCATGTCCTCATCTTCACGTGTCACGAGCGTCCCCTTTCCCTCTTTGAAGCTGGAGTTGACTTCCAGCGGCACGTTGAATTTCGCGGCAAACTCGACCGAACGGCTTTGGAGTACTTTGGCACCCAGACTCGCCATTTCGAGCATTTCTTCATAGGAAATTTTGTCAATCCGCCTGGCCGACGGCACAATATTCGGGTCCGTTGTGTAAACCCCGTCGACATCGGTAAAGATGACACAGCGATCGGCTTTTAAGGCGCCGGCCAATGCCACCGCCGTGAGGTCCGACCCCCCACGTCCCAACGTCGTGACATCCGATTGCTGGTTGATGCCCTGGAAACCGGCCACGACCGGTATCACGCCTCTGTTCAGCGACTCACGGATACGTTCGGCTGTCACTTTGGTAATTCGCGCCTTGGTGTGAGCGCTGTCGGTCATGATTCCGACCTGGCGTCCCGTGAACGACTGGGCATCCAATCCACGTCCTCGTAAGTCCATGGCGAGAAGGGCTATCGTCACCCGTTCACCGGTCGACAGCAGCATATCGAGCTCGCGTTCATCGGGAACAGCAGTCACCTCATGCGCCAGCTTTAAGAGGCGGTCAGTTTCGCCGCTCATCGCAGAAAGGACCACCACGACCCTGTGACCGTCCTTGACGGCACGTTCCACACGATCGGCAACGCGGTGGATTCGCTCAACTGTTCCGACAGAGGTTCCCCCATATTTCTGGACGATCAATGCCACGATGGTTACACGCCTTTAGCAAACAGTCGGACGACAAACTTGGTGGCATCGCGAGGAGGCGTGTGAGAGGATTGGGCATCCGCCTCAGTAAACCGCCGATCTTCATCGGCAGCCTGCTTTGCGGCGCTGTCAAGGTACGCGTATAACCATTGGCCCTCAGTCAGTTGTGCCTGATGGACACTGCCTGGATCGCTGATCGTGACCAAGCGATACGGACCGATCTTTGCGAGCCCGTCGATGAAAGGACCGACGAATTCACGATCGACGGATTCGATTGCGCGAACTTTGGCTTTCACATCCGTATCGTAGACGACTTCGTCCGGAAGTTCGAGATGCACGTAGGCAAAGTCTTTTTTCTGTAATGCATCGAGGGCCTCAACCGCATGCGTGCGGAGATCAGCGTCAGCCAGTTTTTCTATGTCCACCGCTTCGAGGCCAGAGACTAACCCAAGGCCGCGGTGGACATCGTTCGATGTTACGACAACACCGGAAATTTGGAATCGCTCGGCAAGGCTGGGCCAGGAAATAGCACGCCCCTCGCCCCAGAGCCAGAGACAATTCGCTGGTTTATTCCCCGCGTCACGCCGTTCATCGTTGACGGGATGATCGCGAAGGATCACCAATGACGCGTCCATCAACCTTCGCAAAATATCGGCCCCATCTCCGGCAGGCAATGCGTCGGCTATCGATCGGCCGACCAACGTCTGCGGGTCCACACACATCGCTCTCGGTTTTCCGTCGACCCACACCATCAAATGGCGATGCCCTGAG
>NZ_CDLUDY010000249.1:0-3205 GCF_975968855.1 Petrachloros mirabilis | reverse complement strand
GGTTCTCTCTCTGCTTCTCCGTGAAATCACCGGGCCGGCCCTTCCGCTTCGCCGATCACGCGCTGCAATTCAGCTATGAGAAAGCATTCGGGGACCTGCCGGAAGCCTACGAGACCCTTCTGCGCGATGTGATGATCGGCGACCAAACGCTATTCGTCACGGCCGAATTCACCGAGACGGCCTGGCGCCTTTACGATCCGGTGCTTGCCGGCACGCGAACCTTGCACCCCTACTCGGCTGGTACCTGGGGACCGGAGGAAGCCAATCGCCTCGTCGAATGGAACGGTCACCGGTGGCAGATCGGATGGTAGGGAACCCAAGTCGCTGACAAGTACCTTTGTACTTTAGAAATAACGAAAGAGAATTTACCAGTGGCGGGTAGGGTAGAGTAGAGGCAAAACAGTCTGCCTCGCGCTGCGAAACGATTCCCGACACCGTTTTCTCGCGAGGGGATCGGCAGGTGCGCGCCAATTTTGCTAGACTTGCGCATGGTTTCCCATCGTTGGTGTCTCGCCCTCAGCCTCGTGCTTCTGCCGTTCACCAATGTCAGCGTGGCCGATGCGCAGGCGTCTCTCGATCATACCCTGATTTACGTTTCAGACTATTTCTCTTTCGTGGGAGCCGATAGTCTGGGTCACGTTGCGTTTGCCCTCGATAACAATCGCGGTCGTGATGGCGACAGTTTTCAGGCTGAGCACTTCCTGGTCCTGCACGATGAGCGGGAAGGGTGGATCACGCTGGCCGGCAACGGATTGTTCGAGAACGCCAAGCACGAGCTGGCGGCGATTCCGGATTCGCCGTTCTTCGCCTTCGAGGGATCTCCCCGCACGGGTCTAACGATCGCCAGCAACGTCAATCAGCTCACCCTCCGCATCGAGCCGATTCCTGAACGTACCGGCAACCGCCACAGCGGAGCCGTCACCTGGATGGGGTCGGCGGCCGCTGTGCTGACCTGGAAAGGGAGGACAATTCCGGGGCGGCTCATCTACGAATACGTCATGATGCCGGATTTCAACCGGTTGACGAGGACCTACTGGGGCTTTTGGAAGGAGTTTCAAGGACTCTACCTCCTGGCTGATTCCAAGAATGACGTGTATGTCCACAGCCAGCTGAGCGAGTGGATTGCGCCGTTAGTAGGGATGCTGCTGGGATTTTCCGCGATCGATGAGCAAACCGAATCCCTGCGTGATCTGAATGTCGAGGTGTTGGATCGGGAACTGGCGTTCGGGTTCTATCGCTGGCCGACCAGATGGCGCATTACCTGGAGCGGCCTCAAAGGACCGGCCACGTTGACGCTATCACAGTCGAGTCGCAAGGCCATCGCTGGCTGGGTCATCGGCGGGTTTGCGATGAGCATCGTAACCGGCAAACTCGAGTATGCGGGCGAGAAATCCACCGTCTATGGTCTCGGCGAACTCATCATGTGACGTGCATTGAATTTGTGGCCCACCAACGTCCTTTATCGGTCGGGGTCACACGGACGGGACGTCCATTTTTCGAGAGGATGCCACAGAACGCCGAAAAGATGTTCCAGTATTCTTTCCCCGATCGCAATGCGGAAAGTCGTATGCTTTAACTTGAGTGTGTGCCAGAAGACCCGCGATCTTGTTTTTCGTTTTTGTGTTTCGGGTCTACGAATTCCTGCGACTCGATTCGTTGGATTTCTCCAACGGAACGATCAAGAAAGGCTTGGATTTCAGGATCCCAACCACTTTTGAATTCAGTTGCCAGAAACGCATCGACGATTTCTCTGCCCTTGTAGGATGCCGTCACCATACCGCCCATCGTGAGCACATTCGCATTGTTGATCGATCGAGCCTTTATCGCCGTTGAAGGATCTTCGCAAACCGCGGCGTAGACATTCGGATGTTTATTCGCGACGATTGCCATTCCCATCCCGGTGCCACACACGAGGATGCCGCGGTCGTATGCTCCTTCCCCTACTTTTCTGGCCAGTTCATGCGCCACTTCATAATAGGGACGTGCCTGGTCAGCAGTTCCGCCGATATCCACACAAGTATGACCTTGTGCCAGCAGATGCTGCTTGATCGCCTCTTTCAACTCCACTCCAAAAGGATCCGCTCCGATTCCAATTTTCATGTGCGCGTGTCTCCTCCTTTTCCTTTCTGAGCAAAACTCCAGTCAGGTGGCTTTGGATGAGGCTACTGTTCTATGAGAAGTGTGTCAACGAGACAGATTGGGAATTGGTGCTCTTGGAGGAGTAGCCGCCGCGCGCCGGAAATGGTTCCTGAGGCCATCGTCTTATCGTAAGATCATGTTCACGCTCTTCTCTCCTTCATCATGATGCAGGGCAAGGCCTGCGAGACGCGGGATGCCGTATGTGTGCTCAGGCACGCTGAGCGGTTTTGGCTCGCAACTCGGATTCGAGGGTGGCAATTCGTTCTCTCAATGGCCTGGCCAGCGCTTCGACCTCCTCGATCGAATATCGCGGCGCGATGTGCTTGGCACAGTTCCAGTCATGGGAAACCACGTCAAGAATCACGATCCGCTCTGCCTTGTCCCATCCTGTACCGTGCATCATCTGTGTCAACTGGCCCTGATGGCGTCGGATGTCTTCCACGCGTGCATGGCCGATCAGCTTCAACCGTTCACGCTGCTTGTAGTCCATGAAGAACAAGGCGACGCGGTTATTCGCAGCCAGATTGCCCGTGGTGATCAGTTGCCGATTCCCATGGTAATCGGGAAATGCAAGGGTTGTGGGATTGAGCACACGTAAGAAGCCAGCAGGACCCCCGCGATGTTGGATATAAGGCCACCCGGTTTCACTCACCGTTCCTAGGTAGAAGCTATCCCGTGCCGCGATGAATGCCATCTCCGCTTCGCCTAATGGGTCCCGATCAGGCGCATCCAAGATGGTACCCGATCGCCCGTAGTAGGTTTCCTCTGCGCGGCGAACAGACTCAGTCAACATGGTTTCCAGATATTTGGCGGCCATCACTCCCTCCGTTTCTCACCGTTCAGAACACGACCGTCTCCCAACCCTCTACGAGATAGCGCCGCAGGCTTAAGAGACCCGGGGTGCCGGCAAGCCCATGGTCTTTCACCAATGGGACCCCGCAAGACGCGACGCTCTCCGTCGCGCCAAAGAATTCCGCACAGCTGCGGGAAGCTCCTTGTACGGTATCGCGAACTGAGTTGTAGAGCCCGTTGACCGGATGCGACAGCTGAACAAGCTCGGCAGGCC
>NZ_CDLUDY010000248.1:0-34497 GCF_975968855.1 Petrachloros mirabilis | reverse complement strand
TCGGCCACTCACCTGTAGCGGAATGTGTAGCATAAAAATTCTGTTTGAGATGGGCGTGCGTTCCATCAGGACTGTGAGCGTCTTCCCTCCTGCTTGTAATAAGAAATCCTGCACCTGGGATCTCGCTTGGCTCCCGATTGCCTTTCTTCATTCTTCTTTACTCTGTAGACCGTAGTCGTAGAACACTTGATTGTAGCTCTTGACGTAACGATGGCCTCCACCTGTGCCCAGCCAGTCACCAATCCTCCGTACCTGGGTTATCTGCACCTCCCACGTTAAGGGAAGCCCGTATCGGTAAGGGTTAAGGCTCCCGTGCCATCACTGAAAAGTCAGACTCTATCCTACGACCTAGGCTCATCTGTTTGTGCAGGAGGCATCAATTTGTCGCAAGATGAACAAAGACGTGCCGTGGTGATGCGAATGAGAAGGTAGGCAACCGCAGCAAATTAGGAGCTAACTATTGGAATCATATGAAGAGTTGTGTAGGTAGAGGTGGTGGTTTCTCTAAAGGCGGGTGAGCACAAACTTTGCAGATAGGCCGATGTCTCGATGTGTGCGACGGAAAATACGTGACAAAAAAGTGGTGAGCATTCTGCAAAGAAATCTCCTCTTGTTAGCACGAAATGAGGCAAAGCGGAAGGAAGCGAAACGCATGCGTCAAATGAAGGAGGAAGGTATGAAGGTAGCACGGTCGAACTGGCAGACGTTGAGCGGGGCGGTAGCCATGGTTCTGGCGCTCAGTGCGAGCCCGGTGTTTGCGGGAAATGAGGCCGAAGTGGCAGAGCACCTGATCGATCTTGTCAAGATCGGCCGAGGCGTGCTTTCCGAGCAGATGAACAATATCAATGACCCTTCCAAGGCCGACAAGGGTTTCACCGGAAATTATATGGCGACACAAGTGATGGAGCGATTCAAGAAAAAGAACAAGATAGATTTGCGTGTGCCAAATGTTGTTCCGCAGGCTGGTTTGTATCTTGCCCTGGTTGAAGCCGAGAAAGAAGTGGTCGATGAAGCCCAACCGATCATCAATCGGCCCGGCATCGGTTTCAAAGGTTTCATCCCGGCGGTGTTCGCCAGGAAGACGGGAGAACATTTCTATAAGAAATCCGGGGTGAAGCTGAAGCTTACGGGGTTGGACTACCGTAACAACAGCAACCGCCCGGATGATTTTGAAGCGGAAGTTTTACGCATGTTCAGTGATCCACGCCATCCAAAAGGGCAAACGTATGTTCGCAATACGATGCTTGATGGTCGACCAGTGCTTCGTATGATGGATCCCGAGTATGCAGGCCCGTCCTGCCTGGGATGCCACGGGGCACCGAAAGGCGGGAAGGACATCACCGGTGGGCATAAGGAAGGATGGAAGGAAGGGGATTTGGCTGGTGCGATCAGCGTCGTACTTCCACTGAAATAAACTTCAGGCGAGAAGCGGTAAGGACAATCGGTAGCAACATTAACCCGGAACGAAGGAGAACGAGAGATGAGCAAGATTGTCGTGGTCGACGATTCTTATGCAGAACTTCAAGTGATCGAGGGAGTCTTGAAAGGGGCAAGCCATACCGTCGTGTCCTTTCCCAATACGGAAAAGCTGGAAGAAAAAGTGATTTCGGAAAAGCCTGATTTAATCGTTATGGATGTCGTTATGCCTGGCCGAAATGGATTTCAGGCCTGCCGTGACCTAAAGAACGACGACAGGACGAAGAATGTACCGATCATTCTTTGTACGTCGAAAGGCAACGAAAGCGATAAGTTCTGGGGGCAGCAGCAGGGAGCGAACGGCCATATTGTCAAACCATTCAAAGGGGAAGATTTGCTGGCTGCTGTCAAGCGGGTATTAGGATAATCGACATGGCCAACCTGGAAAGCTCGACATCGATCGTGCCCAGCACGTTCGGCTCTGCCGCTCCCTCACCCGAGGGCGGTACTGCCCAGTCGTCAAGCTTCTCGATGGTTCGGGCCGCGCTCGTGTCTTTAGGGGGAGAGCTTTTTACGATCGACCTGCAGAATGTCCGAGAAGTCTTTGTCATTGAATCCATCACGCCGGTCCCTGGCATGCCGACCGGATTGGTGGGGGTCACAAACCTTCGAGGATCTGTGGTTCCTCTTCTTGATTTACGACAGATGATCGGCCTTCCCGCCGAGACATCACTCAAGTATGCCGTTGTCGTCAAACATGGCAACTGGCAAGTGGGTGTCTTGGTGGATACGGTTCCAGAAATTCGTGCCTTCTCGAAGGATCAATTCCTTCCGGCACCAAAGGGGACTGGAGATGGCGGGAATCCCTTCGTCTCAACGGTGGTGAAATTAGAAGATCGGCTGAGAGGTGTGCTCGAAACGTCTGTTGTCCTATCCCATTTTGAAGGCACAAGTTGAATGAAGAGAACAGCATCACCGGATACCGCCCAATGGCGTCGATTGCTTTCGTAGCGAGAAGGAGGAGGTTCCCATGGTAAGGCTCAACGGATTCCAGCGATTTGAGGATTTTAAGACACAAACCAAGCTCTTGATCGTGTTCGGGTTGGTCGGTCTCATCATCACCGTGATGGCCGGACTGGGAGTCGTCACGAACAGCCGCTTGGCGTCGCAAGCCGAAGCGGTTTACGTGGATTACACCGTGCCGTTGACGGAGTTCAACCAGCTCTTGTTCAACATCAACCAATATCACGAATCGCTGGTCGACATTTCAAGAACGCCTCGTGCCTCCGATTTTGCGGTCGAATTAGAAGGCCTGGCTCCTTACCGTGGAAGAGTTGAGGAATTGATCGGGGCGTACGAAAAGACGACATTGCGTGTTTCAAGCACGGGCCGTGATGAAGCGGCGGACCTCGCAGAGTTGAAGGCGGCAATAGCAGAATTCTTCAACCAGGGCGAGGCCGCGGTCAATACGATTAAAGAGAGTTTTGAAAGCAAAGCGCTGACAGAAGCACAAACCATTCAGATGAGGGAGTTGGGTCAGTTGGCCATCAATGTGAGCTTGCAGCCTGCGTACCAAAAGGTCATCGAACGGCACGCGGAACAGGTGAAGACCATGTCGGCGGTGGCGAAGGATCTTTCTGATGAGTCAAAGGCAATGGCCTGGAACGCGACGCTGGCATTGATCGTCGGTGGTATCGTCGCGGTGGCCTTGGGATTGGCACTGGGTTACTGGGTAGCTCACAAGATTTCACTGGGTATCGGACAGGTCGCGAGCGTCGCCCAGCAGGCGGCAGCCGGGAATTACCAAGCGCGTGCAAAGGTGGCATCGAAAGACGAAGTCGGACAGATGGCCACTTCCTTTAATACCATGTTGGATCGTATTACCGCCCTTGTGACATCGGAGGGTGAACGAGACGAAATGCAGAAGCGATTGATGAACTTTCTCGTCTTGGTGTCGGATGTCGGTAAGGGAGACTTGACGAAGCGTGGCGAAGTGACCGCTGATATGTTCGGGAACCTGGCCGATGGTTTTAACCTCATGATCGCGAGATTCGGACAATTGCTCAAGCAGGTACGTGAAGCGGCGGAACGCGTCAACAAGTCCGCCGGTACACTGCGGGACAACGCGGGTCAGATGGCTGGTACCGCAAGACAGCAAGCGGATGAATCGGTCAAGACCCTGAGCGCGATCGAGCAATTGGCGGTACAGATGCGTCAGGTGTCGGAAACTGCCGGTGCGTCTTCCGATTCGGCGAAGCAAGTGCTTCAGGCGACAGAGCGAGGCCGTATTGCGGTGCAAGAAACGGTGCAGGACATGCAGAGCATCCGCTCCGCGGTGCAACGCATGTCGAAACAGGTTAAGGGGCTTGGCGATCGCTCACTGGAAATTTCGCAGATCGTTTCAACCATTCGAGATATTGCGAACCAGACCAACCTTCTGGCGTTGAACGCCGCTATTGAGGCGGCCGGCGCCGGCGAGGCCGGGGCACGGTTTGCTGTCGTTGCCGATCAGGTGAGAAAGCTCGCGGAAAGCTCGACACAAGCGACACGTGAAATTGCCGACCTCGTGAAGGTGATTCAGAGCGAAACTCAGGATGCCGTGGTTGCCATGGAACAGGAAACACAGGCGGTCGAAGCAGGATCAGCTTCCGCGTTGCGTACCGGTGAGGTGTTCAACGAAATTTCCACGATCGCACAACGTTCAGCCGAATTGGCACAAACCATTGCCCAATCCGCGGCGACACAGACAGCATCGACCGATCAGGTGGGCCGTTCGCTGAAAGACTTCACGGGCGGTGCGATGGCAACCCAGAAAGCCACGGACTCCGCTCGATTGACGGTCGAAGACATGGCCAAACTCGCCGACAGTCTCTCGGCGTCGGTTGCGCAGTTCAAGCTGGCGTAAGGTCTGGTGCCCGGATCGCTATTGAGATGATCCGGGTCGGAAAGGATTTGGATGAGTTCCGAACTGGACCGACAGGGCCTTCTTGACATCTTTGTCATGGAATCCGAGGAAGCGCTGACAGCGCTATCCGCAGCGGTCAATCCAGCTGGAGGTGCATTACCGAGCGCGGAAGATCTACAGAATCAGTATGTCTGGGCACACAAAGTCCGTGGAGCGGCCGGGATTTATGGTTTTTCAGGACTGGCGGCTTTAGGCGAGTTGCTTGAGACGGCACTCGAGCTATCTGTTTCTGTCAGTCCCCTTCATTGGCCCAAGACAGTCGGAATTCTTCGCGGGATGGTTCAGGATTTACAATCTCAACTGGCCATTGTGAAGCAAGGGGGGCAGGAGAATCCGAAGGTTGCTGATCGATGGAAGACGGAAGTAACTGCAGTCCTTCCGCAGTCTGAAACGCCAACTTCGTCGAATGAACTTTCCGAAGAGTATTTGGTCCCTGTAATCGATGCGGAGATCTTATCGTACTTTGCGCCGGAAGCGGATGAGTATCTGCAAACAATGGATGTGTTAGCGAGTCGACTTAAGGAAACTCCCGGAGATGTCGATACCATCCATGCTTTATATCGCACGGCACATACGCTCAAGGGATCCGCGTATACGATCGGTTTCAACGCGATCGGTGATATCGCCAATCCTATGGAAGCGTGCATGATTGCTGTTCGCGAGGGACAAATTCACGTTTCACAGGCACTATTGGGGACGATCGGCGAAGCGGTGAACCTCATTCGAGTGCTTATGCGTCGTGACAACGACAATATATCAAGGCTTCGTCACGACATCCCGGAATTGACGAGCGCTTTACATCAGATCCGTAATGGAGTGTCTGGTGGTGGAGTTCTTCATGCGACTGCCCCAGCTGTTGTTCCAACAGATGCCATTCCGCAAGTGGCTACCGCAGTAGCGGAACCTGTAACGGATGACAGCAGAGTGATTGAGCAGGCTGGAGACTCGAGGGTGTATCTGACCGATGAATATCTGATGCCCCAACTTGATCCTGAAGTCCTATCGTATTTTGCTCCAGAGGCTCAGGAGTATCTGGAATCTTTGGAGGCGCAATTGTTGCGCTTGGAGAGAGAGCCACAGAATCCAGAATTGATCAACCAGCTCTTCCGCACGGCTCACACCCTCAAGGGTTCAGCCTATACAGTAGGATTCCAATCGATAGGGGATTTGACTCATTACGTTGAAGATTTCATGGGAGCGGTGCGCGAAGGCCGAATTAAGGTTCAGGCTGGTCATACGGATATCCTGCTTCGATCAGTCGATGTTGTACGCCTCCTCATGCGACGTGACCCGACGCTGGTCGGAACGGTACGTCAACGGTTCGCTGCCGCTATGGTGGGGCTCAAGCACCTGGATCAACCTGTGGCAACAGCCGGTACAAGCCAAACGGAAGTTGCCCAAACTGCGTCTTCTCCAGCACTCAATGAGATGCAGGAACAACCGGAATCAGAACAGGGGAAAGGCGCAGAAGCCAAGACTAAAGAAGTCAGCGGAGAGGAAAAAGAAGTTATTCGTGTCAGTCGGGAGCGATTAGAGCGGCTCTTGAATCTCGTTGGTGAGTTGGTCATCAGCCGTGGTCGGCTCGAACAGCGACTGCGAGTGCTGGAGCAGCTTTCACAGCAAGTACTTTCCTACAAGGGACGACTGGTGGATTCCGTACGGTCGTTCGAAGAAAAACATGCATTCACTCTCCCGACTACGGGAGTCGATCCGGTAGAGGCCGTGAAACCTACGTCGGACCAAGCGATACCAGTTTTTTCTGGTCTCAGCGACTTCGGTAGTCTGGAATTTGACAAGTACGATGATTTCAATATTCTCGCACGGCGCATCAGCGAGGTTACGGCCGATATCTCCGAATCGATGACCCAGTTGAGCAATTCAATCAAGCGGTCTCATGAGGACATGAGTCAATTGCAGCAATTGACTCTCGGCATGCGGGACGAGATAGCGCGAGCCCGAATGGTTCCGGTGGGGACCCCTTTTACCAGGTTCCGTCGCGCGACGCGCGAAATGGCTAGGGCGACCGGAAAAGAAGTGACTTTGATCACCTCCGGTGAACATACAGAGGTCGATACCGGCGTGGTCGAGAAGCTTGTGGATCCCCTGGTCCATTTGGTGCGCAACGCCGTGTATCACGGCATCGAGCCGGCAGCGTTGCGTATTTCAAAGGACAAACCGGCGACGGGGTCGATTTATCTTCATGCATCCCATCGAGGGAATGCGGTCTTGATCGAGGTGGAAGACGACGGGGCTGGTCTCGACATCGAGAAGATCCGAAAAAAGGCAATCGAGCGAGGATTGGTCCGTGCAGATCTGGCGAAGAGACTTCCTGAATCCGAAGTCGTGAAATTCATTTTTATGCCAGGGTTTTCGACCGCTGATCAGATAGGTGATCAGGCAGGCCGTGGCGTCGGGATGGATGTCGTCAAGCGCGTCATCGAGAGTATGAATGGCCACATTGACGTGGAATCCGTGCGTGGTGTGGGGACAAAATTCACTCTTCACCTGCCGTTGACTCTCTTGATCGCGACAGCATTGATGGTTCGTTCGGGCGCCGAACGGTATGGGATTCCCTTGCCGAGCGTGCGCGAGGTCACCATGTTGACGACTGGGTCGCTTCAACAGATTGGTGAGAATCCCGTGCTGCATCTCGGAGACGAGGCAATAGACGTAGCGCCGCTGCATCAGCTGTTATATAGAGGGAGTTCCGCGCGAGTGGAAATGGGGAAGCCCGTGGTCATTGTAAAAACGGGTGCTGGTCCGATCGGTTTGGCCGTCGATGAATTGCTTGGTCGTCAAGAAATTGTCATCAAGCCGATAGGATCACTCAAATCGCTCGAACGGTCTTCTTTTGGAGGGGCCACAATTGATCCGGAAGGCCGAGTCATACTGGTCCTAGATCCTGCGCGACTGGTTGGCGGTGGCGAAGCCGCTGCTCCTTCGCTGAACATAGCGGGTTCGGAGGGCTCGGACACGGCAGCTGAGGTTCCCGTAGAGGAAGGGCAGGGGCAGATTGCCATCGAACAAAAGATTCTCTTAATAGACGACTCACTGAGTATTAGGAAGTTCGTAGGGCGAATGCTGGAGACGGCCGGTTATGATGTCGATACTGCGGTGGACGGAGAAGAAGGTCTGCGAAAGGCCTCAGCCAGATCGTATCGCCTGATCTTGACGGACCTTGAAATGCCGAAACTGAACGGATACGAAGTGATTCAAGCGCTCCGTAGCAGACCGCAAACGCAGCAGACGCCGATCATCGTTATGACTACGAGAGCCGGCGACAAACACCGGCAGATGGCGTTGAATATCGGGGCAAGCTCCTACATTGCTAAGCCCGTCGAAGAGCGTGCGCTCATCCAGGAATTGGAACGGTGGATGGGGCAGGAGTCGGCAGCACGCAAGTCGTAATGAGTCGGGTATCTGACTCGTAATCAACTGCAACGGTCTGAGCGAACAGGTTGTGTTGTTATGGGATTGAGAGGGCGTCAGAAAGCCGTTGCCGCTGCGGTTCAGACAGCCAGTTTATTGATTGTGCGAATCGGAGAGAATATATATGCGCTCCCTTCGCACGGGGTACGCGGAGTGCTGACAAAAGAAGAAGGGGGAAGTACCACGACGATTAAGGCTCTCGGTATCACCTACTCGGATGTTGATCTTGCGGCGCGTCTTTCGTTGACGTTAGACCAGTGCAACCCAGATATGAGAGTCGTTCTCTACTCGAATGGCCAAACCAACGGGGCGATTCGTGTTGATGAAGTCATTGGCATGGTCGAGATGGAGCGGGATCAGTGCAAGCCGCTTCCTCCACAATTTCATGGGGAGGAGCGAACCTGGATATCAGGGACGACAACGTTTCGCGATCGGCTGGCCCTGATCTTTAGCCCGGAATGGGTGTTGGGGGAACTCGGTGAACCGGTGTCGGTTGGTTCAACTGGCTCAGGAATTCACATCGTTGATCAAAGCGGCTTGGAGGGAGAGAGATGCTAAGGGCCTCCCGCCAGCAAGAGCAAGCGATAGCGGCGAAGAAATCCTGCAGCGTGGTAGTGTTTTCGGTTGGAGGAGTGAGGCTCGCGGCGAGAACCGAGGATGTAGGGGGCGTGGAGCCATGGATTAAGCCTGTGGCGGTTCCAAGTCGGACACCCCATGTTGCGGCCATGTTGAAGCGGGAAAAGGACGTCATGCCTGTGTATGATCTTGGTGAGCGGCTCGACCGTCGTCCTGAGGGCGATCCATTGTTGTGTTTGGTTGCGAGGCATGTCGATGGGCCTATGGCGATCTGTATCGATTCAAGTATTCCCTCCGTGCTAAATCTCGACCTGGATCAGATAGGGCCGAGAAGACGGATGGATTTGGAAACGCTCGGAAGCTTCAAAAGTGAGGGAGAAGAGATCGACATTGTCGAACTCAAGCGGCTAGGACACAGCCGACAAGGGCACGCGAAATCGTAAGCGTTAGTGAAAGGAATACATATGCCGAAGGTATTGGTAGCCGATGATAGCATTGCCGTTCGAAAGGTAGCAGAACGCTTGCTGACTGAGGCCGGACTGGGCGTTGCGCTGGCGGCGAACGGTGAAGAGGCATTGGCCTATTTGGCGAAGGAACGTCCTGACATGGTCGTATCAGATGTGATCATGCCGGATAAGAGCGGGTATGAGGTCTGTGCGTTCGTACGGGCACAGAGTGCATTAGCCGATACGCCGGTATTACTGATTTCAGGCATCGTGAACGACGAAGTAACCAAGCAAGCCGAGTCCTGTCGAGCGGACGGCGTATTGAAAAAGCCATTTCAAGGCACATCGCTGAAGGATCGCGTTCTTGAATTGCTGGCCAGAAGAAAGAATCAGCCTGCGGCTTCCGTACAGCAGCCTTCCGCTGCACCATCTTCTGGCGAAGCTGTAAAGAGTTCTGTGGCGAGCGATGAACAACTTCAGAGACATGATCAAGCAACGGCAAAGCTTGTACATGTCGAAGCAGAACTTCAGCGCGAACGCGAGCATTCTGAGCAGTTAACAAAACGGATTGCTCAACTTGAGAAACAGTGTAATCGGCTTGAGGAACTCGAGTTAAAATTGTCTGGTCAGCAAGTTAATCGGTCCGAGCAGGAGGAGAAACAGAAGGCTGAGTTGGCTATGGCGACTCAACGGGTTCAAGAGCTAGAGCATGCATTAAAGGAGGAACGGGAACATGCTGAGCAAGCAAAGTCCATGGTGGCGGACTTGCAGGAGCGTGCCAGTCATGTGGAGGAACTCGAAGCATTGTTAGTAAAGGAGCGAGACCAGCAGGCGCAGGTGAAGAAGGAAATGGCCGACTTGCGGGGTCAAGCGGCTCGGGTTGAAGAGCTGGACTTGGCGTTACAGGAAGAACGTGCGCAAGTCGGGAAACACGTTCAGCGAGTTGCGGAATTGGAAAAAACGGTCGCGCGTGTACAGGAGTTGGAGTCGGCGCTTAACGCCGAACGGCAGGCTGCCACCGAGTTGGTCAGACAGATGACGTCGATGGAGAAGGCGGTGAGCCGTTCTCAGGAACTCGCGCAACAAGTCTCGCAAGAGCAACAGCGGTCTGAAGAGCTGAAGTGCAGACTGTCGAAAGCAGAACTTGCTGCAGAGCAGGCAACCAAACGATTCGAAGAGATAGTCAGAAAATTAAGCGAGATTGCGAACTTAGCGTCGCAGTTGGGAAGTGGTGCGAAGCTCCTGTAATCGGGTGTGCGATCTCGTTCTGCTCACTGGCATCTGCGTATTTGATGGTTTGTGCCGAGATCAAGAGTAAGCATTAGGGATGTCTGGTTCGCCTCCTGAGTCGAGTTGTGAGAGAGTGGACGATGTCTAGCGATGCGTCGGATGAGTTTCAGAAAGAACTTGTCGATCTGTTTATTCAGGAGGCGCATGAATGGCTGCAGAACATTCATGTGGCTCTTGATGAGCTGCAGCAAGGACCTCCGCCTGAACGACATGCTTCTTTAATCCATACCCTCACGGCAGGCGTGACCAATCTCGGCGGGTCTGCTGCCACGATCAACCTTCCTGACGTCGAACAAGCCAGTTTCGCAGCACTTCCTTTTATTGAGGCGATTGCAGACCCGAAAACAACGTGTTCGGTAAATGACTTTTTGCTGCTTTGCAAGCAACTGGGGCAAATTCATACGGCCCTCACGAACGCTACAGGTGTCTCTTTCGAGAAGGAAGGTTCCGAAACGACCGTTGAAGCCGTGGAGGCCAGCTTCTCGCCTTCAGAATTTCTGCAATTGCTTCGAGGGCTTCAATTAAGCAGTGAGCTGACAGCGTCCACGGGGAGAGATCTCATTCGAACGATGATCGAACAGATGGAGGGGCAGGTACACGCCGGTGTCCAACAGCTCTATGTGGATGTCGTAAGGGGCTACTTAGAACGGATGGCCGAGTCGGAGGATGCGTTTATCAAAATTGTCGACGATCACGTGCTGTCTCTTACTGCCAGATTAAAGCAATTGGCGGATGCAGGCTCTCCCCCTAGTGTGATATTGGAGAGCGCAATTCAGGAAGTTGCGAAGTTGAGAACCGAGGCACAAGAGGTCAATGCTGGCCTGGCCCTCGCCTTCTTCGGAGGACTTCAAAGTCTGCTTTCTATTGTCCTGCAACATCGCGTTCGCCTTGCATCGGCCAAGATTGATGCGATTACCTCTCGTCTCGGCACAATCACGCAACTGGTTCGACAATGGGTAGAGCGGGGGAATGCTGAGCGAACGGCAATCAACCAAGCCCTGCCGGTTCATTAGAGATCACAAACTGGCCTGAATGTTTTTGGGTCGGCTTGACAGCGGCTTCTCTCAACAGCATGCTGGGTGTGAGAGTGTGAACGTAACCTCATTCCTTTGGGATGAGCATGAGCATTATGGAAGAAGGTCGGAAAACTGATCTTTATGTGCGGGCTGAGACCGCACTTGCGGATGTGGCCAATTGCGTTCAAGGCCAGGAGAAAATTGACCTTGATGCACTGTCTTCCCTGGCGACGGAAATTGAGAATTCCGTCCAGAACAGCAACCATCTTGTTGTCCAGGCTTTAGCAGGTCCAAGCGGCTCCCCACTGATCACTAATCTTATCAACGTCAGCATTCTCTCCAGCAAAGTCGCAGCAGGGTTGGGATACTATGGTCAGGAACTCCACCGGATTACATTGGCCGGACTTGTCCACGACATGGGACTGTTCGCGGTCCCTCAATCACTGATTACAAAAGCAGGGCGACTGACGAAAGATGAGCGAACCTTGATTGAGCAGCATCCGGAGTTGGGCTATCAAGTGATTAGAAAAGTCGGTAATAAATGGGAGTGGTTGGCAGAAATTGTTCGTCAGGCTCATGAGCGGTGGAATGGTCGAGGATATCCGAACCATATCAAAGGGCGTGAGATTAATGAATTGGCGCAGATCATCGGTGCAGTAGATGTGTTTGATGCCCTTGTTACTCCTCGGTCATATCGCCGCCGATTTTTCCCCCATGAGGCAGTTCGTGAGCTAATAGTCGCAGAGCGATCTGCTTTTCCTAGGGAAATTATCAAGGCCCTGTTGGAGCAGATATCAGCATATCCGCTGGGAACGTTGGTTCGATTGACGACGGGTGAGATTGGGACGGTCGTCGATATCAACGCAAGGTACCCCTTGCGTCCTATTGTGAAGATCCACGATGGGTCAGAGCAGGAGGGTGGGCATGAATTACGGCAGGTGGATCTGAGTCTCTCACCGCTCGTCTCAATTGTTGAAACACTAGAATCGCCAAACGTAACTCGTCTGCCGCTTCCTCCACCGGCTACGAGTGTACAGGAGACCAAGACGGTTCCCGTTGCTTCTGATCATTTCGCATGCTTACTTGAAAGCTTGGATGCGTTGGCGGAAGCGATACAGGAAGTTGTCGAAGCTAAGCTGCCGATGGGAGTGAAGGGGGCTCTAGAATCTCACCAAAGAGAGGGGGCCGAGCCATCCGAAGAGCAGATCGCCCGCGAGTCTTCCGATCCGGGATTCGAGAAAGAGGTCGTCGGACTGTTCGCGTTGGAAGCGCATGAATGGCTTGCTCAGATCCATTCGGCACTTAAGCGGTTGGGAGAGGGTACCAATGGTACGTCGCGACCAAAGTTATACGGTATTATGCTGCAAGGATTGACGAATCTGGCGAAGGCAGCCTCAACGGTTCATTTGACATCAATCGAAGCGATGGCTCTAAACCTCTTGCCAGTGTTGCAGGATGTTGGAAGCTTAGAGCCTCGTTCCATGGAAGAGGCATTAGCCTCTTTAGAAGAAGGGATCAAGAGAATTGCTATTGCTGTAAGTCATGTTGAAGGAAAACCCGCTCTGGAGTTGCCGGATCAGTTGTCGCTAGCTGAGGTGAGCCGGGAAGGTATGGTCGGAACTCCGGCAAGTACTCCTGCTGATGCCTTGGAAAATGAGGAGCCGCCGATTCCTATGGCTCCGGCCACTGGAATATCGTTATTCAACGCGTTGAGGGACTTGCAACAAGTGCGGTCGCGTTCCATGCAGCCAGCTCGAGATGTGTTGGAAACCGTGATCATGCGTGCCGCTCAAGAATCAGGAGAGGTGTCCGCCGGTCGTGTGCGGGAAATTCTTGAAGACCTCGACCGGCTAGATGAACGATTCCTTGAAGAAGTCACTCGGCGGGTTCCCGTGATGAACGAGGCATTAAACAACTTGCGGGAAAACGGAGAAGCCGACTTTGTCACCGCTTCACAACTGGATCCTGTGGTTCAACAAGTCGAAGCATTGGAAGACTCTGCGGTTGCCGTTCAAGCCAACATGATTACGACCTTTCTTCAAGGGCTTCGATCGTTTTTGATGGTGGCTGCCTATCGAAAGGCGGCCACGTTGCCTCAACGGTTGGCGACGGTCCAATCTCGAATCCAAGCATTAGTGCCTATGGCAGAACAATGGGTTAACATCGGGCGTGTCGAGCGGACGGCGATTGCAGAGATTCTGCCGGCATCATAATTTGTCTACAATTCGAGCGCGCTGTCCTCTGCCTCCTTCCTTAGAGCTTCTTCCTATAATTTAGCTTGCATCTCAGGTGTAAAGAGTGAGAACCCGCCCCCGAAAGTCTTTTCCTGATGTGGTCGCCATGCATCTTTCTTGAAGGACGGGAGGAGTGACCGGAGGCTGTCCATCAATGATTCGCGAGACAGAAGAGTGTTATGATGCACGGACCGATGTCGATGGCGGAAGCTAAGTCTCTTACGGAGGAGGGCAGTGCCAAAACTTGTCACAGCGTGGCGTGATCAGGATATTCAGTCACAGGCCCGGCACTATGTCCGCGCCTACATTCTTTTCCCTTCAGGAATCCTGGGTCTTGTTTGTATGCTGGGAGGCCTGGGCTCATTGGGGTATCAGCTTCTTGTATCAAGCACCTATACAGCGACGACGTTCATGACGGGTTCCGGCTTGTTGTTGGTAGGGGCGCTCTGTGGTTTTATCCAGACGAAATACCATCGATTCCTGCTTGACAAGATGCCCGGTGTGTTCGCGGCGCGTATGAGGAGCGCGGTTCAGCGGACGAATAGGAAAAAAACGAAGGGAGAGGTTGTAATTCCCGACATTCAACATCGTGGCCGATCGCTCGTGCCTGTAGCCTACCTTACCGGAATGGCGTTCCTCTTAGGAGGATCGGGGTGGGCGATGATGTATGGTTCCATGGATCCAATACCGGCTATTTTCATGCCTTGGGCGGGCTTCTATTGGGGAAAACTCTTTTTCTGGCGAGGGGTCATCAAGCAGACAGCATGATGCCTAAGATTGAGTAAGGATCAACGCCCTTTCCCCTTACCCGGACTGTGCGGTTTCGATAGAGCGAGCTGGGACTCCAGTGCGGCAATTCGTTGTTCCAAATTACGAACCAGTTGCCGCAATTCTGGGAGGCGGGGGATGACGGCTTGCGCTTTCATCCATGTTTCGTGCGGCATGACCGGCGCGCCGGAAACGATCTGGTTTGGCTCAAGACTGCGATTAACTCCAGCCCGTGCCGCAACCATAACTTGATCGCCGACATGAATGTGATCCGCTAGCCCTGCCTGTCCACCAATCATGACATGGTGGCCGATCGTCGTACTCCCGGCAATGCCGACTTGGGCTACAACAATGCTGTGTTCCCCGACTGTGACGTTGTGGGCGATTTGGACTAGATTGTCGATTTTTGTTCCGTGCTTGATCACCGTCTGTCCAAGTGTCGCTCGATCAATAGTGACATTGGCTCCGATTTCCACGTCTTCTTCGATCGTCACGCCTCCGAGTTGCGGGATTTTGTGATGCCGACCGAGGTGTTGCACGTAACCGAAGCCGTCCGCTCCAATCACGGTGCCGCTATGGACAATGACTCTGGCTCCTATGGAACAGCCTTCTCGAACGACGACATTGGGATAGAGCACCGCATCATCTCCGATGAGGCAATCGTTTCCCACAAAAACTCCGGGGTAGAGCGTGACACGGTTTCCGATCGTGACTCGATCGCCGAGAGTCACGAAAGGCCAGATCGACGGCTCTAGGCCGATGGTGACGTCATTGCCACGTGTGAGGTCTGAAGCGATGCCTCTGGGCGTAGGAGCACGTATGAAAAACCTTTGAGCGGTTTGTGCAAAGGCTAAAAGCGGATTCGGGACGACGATTTGTGGAACTTTGAACTCCGACAAGTGGCGATGGACAAGTAGCGCGCCTGCGTTGATGGTCGGGCACGATTTAACGGCTTTATCGCTTGTTATGAAGGCGAGCGATTGCGGTGTGGCATCTGGGAGATTGGCGAGAGAAGAGAGGACTGTTTCGCCATTCCCGTGAAGCGTTCCCCCCACCAGATGATGAATCTGTGTAAGGGTCACTCCTGATGAAGATGACGGTTGTTCCATCGAGGCCTACTTTTTCTTGCTTTTTCTTTGGCTCTTCTTCGGGGCCGATCCCTTTTTGGAGCGCGGCATTGGAGACAAACGCTTCTCGACGTAACCGGCTACCGTCGCTACCGTCGTAAGGGCGGGAAGGTCTTGGTCCGGAATTTGGATGTTAAATTTCTCTTCTATCTTATAGAGCAGCTCGATGACGGCCATCGAGTCAAGTCCAAGATCATCACGAAGGTGATGATCGGGCTCGATCGATGCAGCCTCACGTTTCAGATATTCAGCCAACGCTTGAGTGATCTGCCGAACTATAGATTGATCGGTCATCGGTCGGTACCCTCTGCGAGGTAAGTTTGTCGCCTTAACCGTTAGGCCGCATACCGCCTGATGACGACGGCCGCGTTATTGCTGCCGAACCCGAACGCATTGAGCATGGCACCTTTGACGTTTCGTTCCTGAACGGTGCGACGGATTCCCTTCAGATTGCAGGCAGGATCGGGCTCGTCAAAATTGGCTGTGGGATGGATCTGCCCGGTGTGAATTGCGAGTGCGGAAGCGATTCCACCAATGGCGCCAGCGGCTCCCAACGTATGCCCTATCAGGGATTTCGTTGCGCTCACGGCAATCTTGTCGGCCCTCGATGTAAAGACTTGACGGATCGCTTTGGCTTCAACGGCATCGCCGATGATGGTGGAGGTGGCATGGGCATTAATATAATCAATGTCTCCAGGCGTCGCACCCGCATCCTTCAAAGCTAGACGCATGGTAGTGGCGACTTCTTCGCCATCTTCACGAGGAATTACCATATGATAGGCCTCGCTTGTCGCGGCATAGCCGGCGACTTCCGCATACACTCGTGCTTTGCGTTTCTTCGCATGCGTAGCAGACTCCAAGATGAGCGCTCCAGCTCCTTCGCCCATCACGAATCCGTCTCGCTGTCGATCAAAAGGGCGGGAAGCTTTGTCTGGCTGATCATTGTATTTCGTTGAAAGCGCACGAAGCGAGCAGAAACCGGCAAAGACCAGCGGGGTAATGCTGGCGTCGGCGCCGACGGTTATTACGACATCAGCCCGTCCATCCCGGATACATTGCATGGCTTGCCCCAATGCGTGGGCGCTTGACGAACAAGCAGTCGAAATCGTGAAGTTGGGTCCTTTCGCGCCATAGACCATCGCCACGATACCGGAGGCGGAGTTCAATGTGATAACCGGTATGAAATTCGGGTGCACCCGGTGGGGCCGCTGCTGTTGGTACAGTTGAGTGATCTCCCGTTCCCCCATTACCATGCCGCCCATTCCGGCACCGACGATGACGCCTACGCGGTGGGGATTCTCCCTGACCATCTGGAGTTGAGAATCGGCCAGAGCTTCCTTGGCTGCGACGAGTGCGAACTGTGCATAACGATCGACTCGTTCGGCTTGCACGTTGTCAATGTATCGTTCTGGTGAAAAATTGTGTACTTGACCGGCGATTTTGGAGCGATACCCGTCGATTGAGAAAGGATCGAATCCCTGAATTCCAGAAATGCCGGACCGCCCCTCCAGTGCTGCCTTCCAGAAGTCGCTGACCCCGATGCCAATGGGAGAGACAATGCCCAGGCCCGTAATGACGACTCTACTTCTCATGCGGTGCATACCCTTTCAATCATACATTCTACTTACCGGAAGCACTGAGATCAGTCAACCGGCAGATGATCACGCCGGAGAAAGCTGCAGCGCGCTAATAACGGACCTTGAGCATGAGGTACAGGCCGTAGCTGAGAAACAACACATTGGTCATCCAGCCGGCCACGATAGGAGGTAGCGCGCCGCCCCGACCGAACGCAATGGCGATAGAATGGGTAGCCCAGTATAAAAATCCGACGACAAGGGCCTGTCCGATTCCTACGGCCATGCTGCCCCCTCTGGTGCCGGTTCGTCTCAGACTGAGAGCGATCCCCACAAGCACCATGATGATGGTGACAAAGGGAAAGGCAATACGTCCATAGTAGTCAGTCAAAAGCCGGGCAAACTGAGAGCCGCTCTGATAGAGGCGTCCGGTGTATCCGCGGAGATCGCGGAACGTCATGGATTCCGAATCGCCAGCCATGCCTCCGGAAAAATCTGCGGGGATCAAGTTGAGCGCGACGGGTTTGTGCTCAAACTGCTCAACGGTAACGGTGCTGTCCCGGTTGAAATGACGTTGAAACCCCTCGTGTAATGTCCATGCCTTATCGGCATAATGGGCTTCTTGGGCTTCGATCATATCAATCAATCGAAAGTCCGAATCGAAGTGGTAAAGCTGAATACCTCCAAGTGTCGCGCCGCCGACAGCGATACTGTCAACGTGCAGCAGCGTATCGGCGTTAATTCTTGCCCAAGGGCTCGCCGGCTTGAGAACTGCCGAGGCGGGTTTTTTCTCGATCTGGACGACACGGATGACCTCAGCCTTGTTCGAGGCCAGCGGAATAACGGTCGAACTGAACAGAAGGAGAACCAGCGCCACGCAAATCGCGAATCCGAGAAACGGAGAAGTGATCCAAGGCAGGCTGATGCCGCAACTCCGCATCGCGGTAATTTCGTGACTGCGGGATAACAAGCCCAGCGTCAACAGCGTGGCCATTAGAATTGCAAGTGGGGCGATCTGAAACGAAATCCCCGGTACTTTTAATACGAAGTAAGAAAGGACATTGATCCAATCCGCATCGTATCGCAAGAAGCGACGTACTTTTTCAAAGAAGTCGATGACCAGATAGATCGTCATCAATCCGGCAAAACACATGAAAAATATTTTTGCGTACTCGCGGAGCAGGTAACGAAATAAGATCGGCATAGAGTTATTGACGGCTCATCTTATAGAACCAGGCTCCGGTGAGGAGGAAAAAACAGGCGTTAGGCATCCAGGCTCCGACAAATGGTGAGATGATGGTGGTTGTCACAAGAAATTCACACGCCACGTTCAGGACGTAATAGATGATCACGACAAGCACGCCGACCGCAAACCCTCCGATTCTTCCAGAACGTTTCGAGACGATGCCAACAGGGACCCCGAGAATGCAGAAAATCAAGGATGCTGTCGGGAAAGCCAGATCTTTGTAATGTTCCATGAGACGTCGTAAGGCTCCGGTGTCGCGCCAGTCGCTTTGATCAAGCTGAGTGATAAGTTGTTCGTAGGTCGGGCGTTCCTCTGTTGCCGCATATCCGGTCTGTTTCAGAGAGAGTTTAAGGTCGTAGGTTGAAAACGACGCGTACTGATATTGATCGAGCTGTTCCGGGCGGCTGTGGATCACGCCGTCTTGCAGTCTGAGGGCGATCTGATCGGTCGAGGGATCCATCAGGATTCGATACTGTTGTGCCACAATGATTCGCGGATCGTCAGCGTCTCTGCCATCGGAGATAAAGATACTGTTCGCGGTGTGGTCGGATGTCTTGTCGGAGACATAGATCATCATGTTGGGAATGGGTTCATTAAACGAACCTGTTTCCAAAGCCAGCGCGAGTTGATCTTTGAGGAGATTGAGAGCTACCTTCTTGAGATTCACAGAGCTCCAGGGTTGTCCCCATTGCGCCAGCCAGAGCGTGAGTGCAAAGACCAATAAGGCGAAGAGGAAGACGGGACGAGTCAATCGGGAGAGACTGAGCCCGGCTGCCCGCATGGCAACCAGTTCTTTATCAAATGAAAGCCGGCCAAAGGCGGTGATTGAGGCGATAATGCCGGCAATCGGTAGCGTCAGCACCAGAAAAGAAGGAAGCAGATGGGCGAAGACATTGAGGACCGCCATAATGCCAACACCCTTGGAAACGAGTAATTCCACGAGGCGAAGCAATTCTCTGGTCAACATGACGAAACAGAGCGCCCCCAAGCTGAGGCTGAAGGGAGAAAGCAGTTCGGTAAAGATATAGCGATCTAAGAGGGTTCTGAGGAGCATGACCCCGTTGGTTCCTGGTGTGCGGCGACACTATAGGGGAGTGGGTACGACTTGTCTATAAGATGGCGTATTCTCCGATCCCAAAAGAACAGCTTGACAAGCTTTGCAATGGCATGGTACATGCTGCGCGATTTGTAACCCCAATGGGTCTTGTAAGTGCTTCATTTTTCTTCAGAGGGCCCACCCATCCAACCCCGGTTCTCTTTTCTTAAATTTTTCGTTCATTCTATGTGTGGCGTGAGCAAACTGGGTTCGGGCTCGGCTGTGTAAGGCTATGCAGCCGTTGAGGAAAGGAGGATTTCGTGAAGACCAAAGGCACGGTGAAGTGGTTCAATGACCGGAAGGGGTTTGGATTCATCAGATTGGATAGCGGAGAGGATGTTTTCGTCCATTACTCTGCGCTTCAGGGAGATGGATTCAAATCCTTAAAGGAGGGGGAAAACGTCGAATTCGATATTGTACAGGGCGCCAAAGGGCCTCAGGCCGCCAATGTCATGAAGATGTCCGTTACGGCATCATAAGACGACGCACCCTTCAACTCTGTAAGACAAAGGCCTGCCGCGGTAGCGGTAGGCCTTTGTATTTTTACGGAAAATTTCCCGCCTGTCTTTTCCCATTTCGTTGACAAAACCCATTGATACTGTTAGCGTTTATTGAATGTTGGAGGTTTGTTTTGGGCATCGACCGAAGCAAAGTTCTGCAAAGCGCCCAGCTCTTTGCTTCAAAGGGACAGTTCGACGCCGCGATCAACGAATGGAAGAAGCTCTCTGCTGAGTCGCCGGGCGACGGGAGCATCCACAATTCGATCGGCGAACTGCATTTGAAGCGAAACGCAACGAATGATGCCGTTAACTCCTTTGTGCAAGCCGCCGGTGCCTTCCGCGCGGAGGGAGCTACCCTCAAAGCCATCGCGACCTACAAGAAGGTATTGAAGCTCGATCCAACTCGCTACGACATTTACCGCTATTTAGGTGACTTGAATGCCGAGCGCGGCCTATTGAGCAGCGCGGTTCAAGATTACCTGACACTCGGAAAGCATTACCTGAAAACGGGAAAAACCAAAGAAGCACTGGATATTTACAAGTGTATTGTCAGCCGGGACCCCTCCAATCTGGATGCGCAACAACGTGTGGCCGATTTATGTCTGCAGGAAAATAGGCAGGACGAAGCCACAAAAGTGTATCTCCAGCTTGGAAGGGAGCGATCCGCGCAGCAACGTTTTGCTGAAGCGAAAGAAGCGTACCAATCGGTGTTGCGCATCGATCCGAGTAACAACGAAGCGCAACAATACATCGAGCATTTTGAAAAAACGGGTGGGAATCCGACCAAAGTCTCCAGGCCGGGAACAAATCCGGCAGCCAATCCCGGTGATCCTCCCGATCTCCTTGCAGAAGCGAGTCGGCGCCTCGAAGAGAGACAATTTGCCGGTGCCGAAGCGATCCTCAATCAACTTCTGACACAGGAGCCGGGTAATCCTCAGGTTTGTCAGCTGCTGGCTCGCTTGCACTTGCAGCAGGGGCAACTCCAGGTAGCGTTAGGCGAATACCGCTTTCTAGCCGGAGCAGCCCTGAGGGCACAAGACTATCCGCAAGCACAAGCGCTCATTTCAGAATTTCTCTCCGCTGAACCAAATTCTGTTCCGCTCTTGGAGCTTCAGGGTGACCTCTGCGCAGAGCAGGGTAATAGTGAGGCGGCCGTTCAGGACTATGGCAAAGCTATAGAGGTTCTGCTCAAGAATCCGGAACCTGGTATGCCGACCCTCCACGAAGAAATTTTCGAAAAGGTTCAAAGGTTGGCTCCGGACAGCCAGACGGCAAAGAAGCTTGCCGCTCTTATCGAAGGTAAAACAGAGGCCGTTCAGCAGTCACCCTGCGAGCAGCCGTCACCAGCTGCCACGGTGGAAATTCCGCAAGAGGAGTTTTCGCTAGTTGTCGCCGAACCCGACGATGTAAGGACGGTGGCATGTTCTGATACGGCTACACAGGAACAGTTTTCGCCTGAACCGGTTGAAGAGGCGGCGAATATTTTGGATACGTCGGATTCAGGCTTTTCTCTTGAAGGTGCTGAGCCCGACGATCAATGGAGTACGGGGTTGCCAGAGCCCGTTTCGGAGGGACCAGAAACTTCAGCCCTTTCGATGGGAGAGCGCTTTTACCAATATATACAACAAGGGCAGCAAGGGGAGGCTGAACAATGGCTTGGGTCGGTTGTCAGAGCGGAACCCGATAACGGCGAAGCTCGTGATTATCTTGGTCAGCTTCTTGAGGCAAAAGGTGATGGAGCAGGGGCGGCGCTCCAATACGCCCGGTCGCTTGAGCTTCTGGCTGAGAATCCCGACAGGGTAGCGGGCACCAAGTTGAGAGAGTTGTTCGGGAAGGTCAGGGAACTAGCTCCCGCCAGTCCGATTGTCGCCAAGCTGAAATCCAGTCTGGGAATGGATGCGCCAGAATCTGATCAATCGGAGGGAGCCTTGCCGGAAACCACCGATGGTTTGGAACCGGAAGTCCATTACACGCTAGGGGTGGCTTACAAGAATATGGGTATGTTTCAGGAAGCGTTGGAGGAGTTCTCTCACGCGACGAAAGGCCCCGACGTCTTTCTGGACTCTTGTCTGATGATCGCTGTCTGTCTCAAAGGACAAGAACAGTACGATGCTGCTTCAGCGCAACTCGAGCAACTCCTGACCGATCCACGCTGTCAAGGGGCCAAAGCTCAAGCGGTCCGATATGAATTGGGGTTGCTGTACGAAAAGCAAGAGCAATGGAAATTAGCTGCTACCATGTTCGAAACCATCCCTGACTTCCATGATGTGCCGAAACGCTTGGCATCGATTCGATCCCTCCCGAAACTGACTTCTTCAGCCGCAAAGGCATTTCGTTTCGCCACGTAAGCCGTCATCACACAATTCAACTCGCGACACCTACGTGCTAGTGTGACGAACCTGGATGCATACGACACGGTATGTATGTATAGGCGCAGCCTAGCTGCCAGGTCTCTTCAAGGACTTCATCAAGCGTTCTTCAGGCTCACCTCAACATCGCAGGTTCCTCCTGCTACTTGTCTTCGCGTTTTTCTTCTAAAATGCCTGTGCATATCGAGACTATTTTGGCAGGTTAACCTTGTTCGGGGCTGGCCGTCCTTCCAGCACGGCATTGATGTTCTTGATACAAATCATACCCATTTCTACTCTTGTAGCCATCGTTCCTGATCCGACATGAGGGAGGATAACTACTTGCTTGAACTCTGATAGGCCTGGTTGGAGTCGAGGTTCATCTTCATAGACATCGAGGCCGGCGCCTGCGATTATCCTGTCACCCAATGCGGCGACCAGGGCCGTTTCATCCACAATCGGACCTCGTGCCGTGTTGATCAAGATCGCTGACGGTCTCATCAACTGAAGTTCCCTTGATCCAATCATATGGTGTGTATCCGGGGTCAGTGGCACGTGAAGCGTAACGAAGTCGGAAGTTCGGAGCAACTCGGGCAATGGTGACTTCTGCCAGGAGGATTGGCTCGACTGGACCTCGATCGGACTTCGGGTATGGTAGAGGACCTTCATCTGGAAACCTGTAGCCCGGTGAGCGACAGCCTGCCCGATTCTCCCCATCCCGACAATGCCCAAAGTTGTTCCTGAAACTGCGCTGCCGAGTAATTGCGTCGGTGCCCAGCCAGTCCAGCGGCCGCTCCTGACTAGCTGGTCCCCCTCGACGATACGCCGTGCTGTGGCCAGGATCAGGGCCCAGGTAATATCCGCCGTGGCATCGGTGAGCACATCTGGTGTGTTGGTGACCGTAATGCCACGCCGCTCTGCGGCGCCCAGGTCGATATTGTTGTAGCCGACGGCGTAATTAGCGACAATCTTAAGCTTCTGAGTCCGCTCAAGTGCCGCTTCGTCGATTCGATCGGTGAGAGTCACAATTGCGGCATCTGCTTGAGCTAACCCATCTCTGAGTATTGAAGGAGAAGGCGGAGTTTCAACGGGTTCTTGCAAGAGCGCGAATCGTTCACGGATTCGCACCATGACAGGATCGGGCAGTAGCCGAGACAGGTAAAGCACTGGTTTAGGGTCAGTCATCTGCCGCATATGATAACGACTCGTTTTAGGCGTCTCAACCATGTGAAGGCTGAACTCACTCCTTCTTCGTATATGACGAATGCGGAGCGCCCTGGCGTAGGTTTTCCATCTTCTGCTAGTATGCCGCCGCCATGTCTCTTGTTATGCCCGACGCGACTCGTGCTGCAGTTTCTGATCTCCGTCGATTGATCGGTCAAGATCTTGTCAAGGATGATGGACCGACCAAAACGGCCTATGCCGTCGACGCCAGTATCTACCGGATGGTGCCTCAGGCCGTCGTCCTCGTGGAATCAGAAGATCACATCCAGACCCTCGTCGGGTACGCTCGGACCCGAGGTATTCCACTCACCCCGCGCGCGGCTGGCACGAATCTGACTGGTTCTGCAATCGGATCCGGAATCATTCTTGACGTGTCGCGGTTGCATCGGATTCTAGAAGTAAACAGAGAGGCCCGTTGGGCTCGTGTCCAACCGGGAATCGTGTTGGCAGAGCTTAACAAGCAGCTAGCTCCCCAAGGTCTGATGTTCGGGCCTGATCCCTCGAGCGGGGATATGTGCAAGATTGGCGGCATGTTGGCCAACAATTCTGCCGGCCCACATACGCTCCGGTACGGAGCGGTGAAGGACAATATTGAATCCATGCGGGTTTGCCTGCAAAACGGGGATTGGCTGGATGCGAGGAGCTACGCGCTGGATGACCCCTCCCTGAGTGAATTGATCACAAGGCATCAATCACTTTATGCGACAAGGGCGCTCTTGCAAGAGCACAGGGCCATTATTCAAGAGAAACGGCCTGCGGTGAGCAAGAACAGTTGCGGGTACAACCTGTTCGGACTGGTGGATGGCCTGGAGCATGGGCTTCTGGACTTGCCGAAGCTGTTTGTCGGGAGTGAGGGGACGTTGGGGATTTTCAGTGAAGCGACAATCCGGTTGGTCGATAGACCTGAAACGACTCTCACAGCGTTGATTCACTTTACACGACTGGAAGATGTCGGTGACGCCGTTCCCAAGTTGCTTGAGCTGGCTCCCAGCGCGCTGGAGGTCTTGGATTCCAATACACTGGATTTGATCGGCCGGGCGAAACACGGCATCCCTCCCGATGCAGCCGCCACTTTGCTTGCCGAGCTTGATGGGGACGACTCGCGCAGCGAGCTGCGCGAGCGGGCCGATCGAATGGCGAGGATTTGTCAACGCTATCCTCTCTCGTCCGAAGTCGTCATTGCCTATGATCAAGAACAGCGCGACGAGCTATGGAAGGCGAGAAAGGCCCTGTATCCGACGCTGTACCGTTTCGATCCGCACAAGAAGCCGATCAACTTCGTCGATGACGTCGTCGTTCCGGCGGAACGGATCAGTGAGTTGATTCGCTATCTGGAGGACTTTTTCGAAGGGCAGCGAGTTCCGGTGGCGGTATTCGGGCACATCGGAAATGGGAATGCCCATATCGTACCCCTCCTTGACGTGAATGACGAATCGGATTTCAAGAAGATGGTGTATGGATACCAGGAGATTCATCGGACGGTATTGGAGCGTTTCGGCGGTTCGATTTGCGGGGAGCATGGCGATGGCCGGGTTCGGGCAGAATATGTCCAAAAGATGTTCGGCCCCGAGCTGTACGACTTGTTCATTCAGGTGAAGCGGAGCTTCGATCCATCCGGCATCTTTAATCCAGGAGTCAAAATCAGCGAACAGGCCTTTACAGATCACATTGATTATATGAGGCTTTCAAAGTCCTGTGCGACCTGCGCGAAATGCAATGCCGTATGTCCGGTCTACGATGTGATGCGGTCCGAGGACATGAGTTCGCGAGGGTGGTTTGAGATTGTTACAGATAAGGAGTACCGGTATTCGGATTCGAAACGGATCGTCGAGGCTTGTCTTAATTGTAAGTCCTGTCGAACGGCCTGTCCGGCAGGAGTAGATGTCTCGCAGCTCATCTTGGACCGGCGCGCAGAACGACCGAACCAATTGGCCGGTATTATATTTAAACTCCATTCACAATCAGAACGATTTGCATCATATTTAAAGTTATTGGCGAGATGTCAGGCCCTCTGGAGCATCCCGTTTATGCGTCGTCTGCTCGATTGGGTTAGTCGTCCGATCCTGAGTCGGCTGGCCCCATCCGCCAGACTGGCGCCCGAAATTGCCATCCCAAAACTCGCGGTGAGACAGCTCCGAGATCGCCATAGATCCCTCATACCAGGATCTGAACAAGCGGCTCGCCCCAAGGTTGCGTATTTTCATGGCTGTGCTGCGAATTATTTCGATGACGGGGTGGGAGATGCCGTCATAGCCGTTCTGAGAAGGCATGGAGTGGAACCGGATCTTCCGGAGCAACGCTGTTCGGGAACCCCGATTGAAACCTATGGCCATCGTGAGCTAGCAAGAGAAGGGGCACGGGTGAACCTACGGTCATTCGCCGAGTATGAAACCATCGTAACAGGGTGTGCCTCCTGTACCCTGATGTTGAAAGATTATCCCGCGCTCTTCGCCGGTCTTCCTGAGCAGCAGGCCGCGGAAAATCTGGCCGGGAAGGTGAAGCATATTTCTGAGTTTGTGGCGCAGTCTTCCGTGCATCCTCCCATGGCCGGTACGGGGTCTCGTAAGAAAGTAACTTATCATTCGTCCTGCCATCTTCGAGCGGCCGGCGTTACGAAAGAGCCGCGTAAGTTGTTAGCCGACTTACCTGCTCTAGACTTCGTCGAAATGCCGGATGCCGATCGCTGCGCAGGAGGGGCAGGGACGTACCTAGTCAAAGATTTCGAGCTGTCTCAGAAGATCGTGGATCGGAAACGTCGTGCTGTCGAACAGACAGGCGCAGACGTGGTGGCAACGAGTTGCCCAGCCTGCATGATTCAATTGCAAACTGGTCTGCCGAAATCAGTGCAGGTAAAACATGTCGCGGAATTGTTGCGAGAAAGCTATGATGCGGCAATTAAGACCTCTGAAAGGTCCGGTGTGTGAAACTCCGTAAGATCGATTGGCTCTTTGTGCTCTTTGCCGTTGCGGTTGTGGTGGGGGTGTCCTTACTGCCTACACCAAAAGACCGCAATCCGATGATTCCGAAGAGCGCTGAACATCAAGCCGTCACCGACGAAAAAGATTGTGTGCACTGTCATCAGGCCGATGGAATGAAGCCGGTTCCGATACGACACCCGAAACGGCAGGATTGTTTCCGCTGCCACGCCCGTGGTACGTGAAGGGCAGAAAGTAACGTTTAAGAGAAGAATGTTTTGTTTCTATCGCGTTCGGTAAACTTGTGAGCCCTCTATTTCCAAGAGTGAGGCTGTAAATGGTCAAGGTGCTGATTTTTGGTTTGACACTGCGCGATCTGTTGGGCGAATGCGAATTTGAGGTCGAGCCGTCGGGGGTGATGACGGTGAAGAAGCTCCTAGAAGCCTATCCCGAGCAATTTGGCCCTCTGGGGCCCTTCATGGCGAATCGTGAAGTTCTGGTGGCAGTCAACAAGAAGATCGGGACGGAGGAGTCCACAGTCAAAGACGGAGACGTCGTGAAACTGACTCACCAATCGAGAACGTCCCACGACGGGGTTCGGGACATTCCTGTATAGAGTTCAGAGGAGCAGCTATCTTTTCAAAAGAGGATTAGACTACGTCGGCGTGCCGGCTTGATAACTCGTATACTCCAACAACAGTTTGCTGTGGCGGTTGCCGGTCAATTCGAGGGATATTGTTCCATCGGCCGTGTTCCATGAAGCATAGTAGTGGAGGTGCCCGATCATGACTGCCACGCCCCAGTAGTCCGGTAAGGATCGGTAGAGATCGTGATCCCAGACGATCTCATCCAGCGTCGGTCCTCCATATGAGTTGCTCAGGAATTGCTTGAGCACACTGTAATACCCGATGAACTCATTCAATCCGTTCACCGGTCGTTGCACCAACATATAGCGTCCGCTAACCAACGACTCTCTGCGGAATTCGTAGCTTTCCAAGACCTCGTGAGCTGCAATGTTGCGCAGGTAGACGAGCGCGCTTTGGTCAATCTGTTCGGCCCGGCCCGCGATTGCGGTGCGAAGTCGTTCAGGATTCTGCCCCCAATGGTTGTGCAGATTGTCGAGGAATGCTTGGGCTTGTTGAATGATTTCCGCCTGCCGTGTCGCGTCGTCGACATCGTCAAAAGACTCCGAGAGATCGGAAGGATGCACGTCCGCCACTTCTGCCGAGCCAAATACCGGGATTGATAGAAGAGTCAGACAGAAAAAGGTCGAGGATAAGAATCGCATGCGGCACACGATAGTCTGCCGATATGTCGTGCGTCTACCCTACGAATGGGAGGGGATTTTCAGACGCTCGGCAAGGGAGAAAAACCGGTGTGTCAGCTTCATGCCGTGTGTCGTTTGCTCTTGGCCGTTGGTGGCGCGCTGAGCGGATCTTCAGGCCAGTGGTGTTTGGGGTAGCGGCCGCGCAGTTCCTTGCGCACGTCCTGGTAGGCGTTTTCCCAAAAACTTGCGAGATCTTTCGTAACCTGTACGGGCCGTTTCGCCGGCGACAGCAGATGCACCATAACCGGCACTTTCCCATCGACGAGGCGTGGCGTTTCCTTGCAGCCGAACATTTCCTGGAGCCGGACGGCGAGAATAGGCTGGTCGGGGGTGTCGTACTGGATCCGGATCTTCGAGCCGCTGGGCACGGTGAGATGAGTCGGTGCGAGCCTATCGATTGCGCGTTGTTGCTCCCAGGTCAACAGCGCATGTAACGGTGTCGCAAGATCCATCTGCTGGACCCGACGAAGGGTCGTTATTCCATCCAAGTAGGGCCCCAGCCATTCGTCTAGTCTCCGGATCAGCTCCCTGTCGGAGAGGTCCGGCCAGCCGGACTCGTCGCCCGTTACCCGTCTGAGAAATTGGATGCGTGCCTGCCATTGCCGCAACTCGGGTGTCCACGCCAAGGTTTCAAGTCCAGCTAGTCGAACACCTTGCAGCAGCATCTCTCTGATCCGCGACGGATCCGCTTTAGATAGGGTCTGTTCTGACAGGATGAGGGCCCCCAGCCGTCGCTGTCTCGACGCGCGGACAGCCTGTGTTCTTTCATCCCAGACGACCGAATCGGCTTCGGTGATCTCCTTGCCGCATAGTGTTTCGATGTCAGTGAGGGTAATCGGAGCTGCCAGACCGATTTTCGCCCATTGTGTGCTGCCTTCCAATTCTGCAATGACCAGGTATGGCTCCGTTGCGAGCGGGTCCGGTTTGCCGAACAATGCTCCACGCCCGTTCGCCATCAGGTAACGCCCCTCGTGACCTGTTTGACGTTGGGCGATCCGGTCGGGGTAGGCGAAAGCCAACAGACGGCCGGTTTCCTCAACGGGTGTGCAGCCTCTAGACTTTGATGTGTCGACGAATCGGCTTCGTTGTTGACGCCACAGGTCTGCCGTGCGTTTGATGCGATTGCAGACATCTCGATCGACCGTTGCGCCGGCCGTTTGGTCCAATTGTCCATGTAAGACATCAAGCCTGAGTCTGAGATCTGCGTGTTGCCAACCAGGCGGTCCGCGTAGCGGATCTCGCTCGCTTAACAAGGCGGCAACTTCACAAGCAAGATTTGTGAGGTGAAGCGGTCCGGCCCTCAGGAGCATATGTGACAAGCGCGGATGCAACGGCAACTCGGCCATCTGCCTGCCGTGAGGCGTGATGCGATCAGTAGGGTCCAGGGCACCCAGGCGTCGGAGCAATTCCTTTGCCTGGGCTATTGTACCGCTCGGCGGAGGGTTCAGCCAATTGAGTTCCAGCGGATTGTTGGTGCCCCAGACAGCGAGATCCAGTACCAGCGGAGCCAAGTCCGCCTCCAGGATCTCCGGCGGTCTCCGCGGAGCAAGTGACCGGTGTTCTTGCTCCGTCCAGAGTCTATAGCAAACGCCGGGCTCCAGACGACCGGCACGCCCTTGCCTTTGTTCCGCCGAATCCTGTGTCACTCGGATCGTCTCCAATCTGGTCAATCCGGATCGGGGATCGAACCGAGGGACGCGTAGGAGACCGGCGTCGATTACGATGCGTATACCGTCGATGGTTAGACTGGTTTCCGCAATGGATGTGGCGAGGACAATTTTTCTTTTTCCTTGTTCAGGCGGAGCAATTGCTAAGTCCTGGGCAGTTTGCGGGAGATCACCGTGAAGCGGGGCTACCTTCACGGAGGGACTCAAGTCGGCATCGAGCAGCTTGCGCTCGACACGACGAATCTCCGCCATTCCTGGTAGAAAGACCAGTAGGCTGCCCTGATCGCGAATCAAAGATCGCCGGATCACTTGAGTAACAGCTGCATCGAGATGGCCGGATACCGGGAGGTCGAGATATCGAGTCTCGACCGGATACATACGGCCTTCACAGCTGATCATAGGCGCCTCTCCCAGAAGGTTGCTTACCGGTCCACAATCCAATGTCGCCGACATGACAAGGAGCCGAAGGTCCGGGCGGAAGAGTCGTTGTGATTCGAGGCAGAGTGCCAGGCCCGTGTCAGCTTGCAAGCTACGTTCGTGAAATTCGTCGAACAGCACAATGCCGTAAGCACTGAGCGACGGGTCCTGTTGAAGCAGTCGAGTGAGGATCCCTTCCGTGACAACTTCGATCCGTGTTGTCGGCCCCACCTTCGTATCGAGCCGCATCCGGTAGCCGACTGTGTCGCCGATGGATTCTCCCAGATTTGCGGCCATACGGTGCGCCGCTGCGCGGGCCGCGAGACGCCGTGGTTCCAACAGCAGTAGTTTTTTGCGTTCAAGCCACGGTTCGTCGAGTAGGGCTAACGGGACGACGGTAGTTTTCCCGGCACCGGGCGGAGCGGTAAGGAGTGCGTTGGATGCGGACCGTAAGCAGTCTTGCAGAGCCCGGATAACATCTTCTATTGGCAAGCGAGACATGATAGGTTCATTCACATTCATTATTCTTTCTCGGAGAATGTATCAGAAGGCCATCATGAGAAGGAATGGCGGGAGTACGGGAGTCTGTGGCGGACGCACAGCGGGTCATAGAAAAGATTCAGGAGGCCTTTCGCACGACAGAGCATCCCGGTGATGGCTTTCTTCAGGGGAGTCACGAAGGGTGTGAGCCGGCTGAGGTGACAGACCCTTTCAAGGGCGTCGCCCATTGGACACAGGTTGATCCCGCAATTCTTGATCCTAACCACACGGCACTGAGTTTTTTCTCGGAAGGAGGCTTCCGTCATTTTCTTCCAGCATTTTTGATCGCAGATCTCCAGGGTTTGTTACAGACTGCCGACCCTGTCTTCCATCTCACCCATGGGTTTTCCGATAAAGTCGTCAAGGTTTCAGCTGGTTCACGTGTCCATGAGAAGACCATCGGGAAGTCGGCCTTTGTCAATCCCAGGCGCTATGGTGCGATGACCTGGCATGATCATGCCAGGTGTCAGCTGTCTGTTTTTACGAGAGAGGAAGCCGGGGCCATTGTGGCGTATCTGGAATACAAGCGGGATACGGATCAGGACGGGATCAACCTTCAAGAGATCGACGCTGCTTTGGACGGTTTTTGGCGAGAGCGTGCAAGGCTAGCCCCTACACATGAAACGTTACGCCAGCATGTGCATGCGGAAGCCAGGTATTTAGATGATCCCAAAAGCCCGTGAGAAAGGAATGTATGACGAATTACCAGTGGAACAAGAAAAAGCCAACCGCACCGGGCTGGTACTGGTTTCGCGGAGAGGCACACGAGGCGGATCCCTTTATCGTACTCGTGGATGAAGCAGGACAGTTTCAGTGGCCCGATGGAGGATTTCAGGAAGTCGCGTTGGCCAAAGGGGAGTGGGCGGGGCCGATTCAACCACCGGAAGAGTAGGCCGAGTGCGCTCCTGTGCTCGCGCAACGGGCGGCCTCGAAAAGCTCGCGTTGGAAGTGCGCAGACGGAGCGCAGATCAACTCACTCAAAGTGAATTGGCCTTGGCTGCGTCGGGATCGTTTGAACGCACAAGTAGGGAGGGATTATCAAAGGAGTCACTGATGGGGCGAGGAGGAGATCCGATACAGCGTTTAATGAGTCTGATGTTCAAGGCGCATCCCTGGCACGGTGTCTCGATCGGAGAAGAGGCGCCGGCTGTCGTGACGACCTATATCGAAATTGTGCCGACCGACACGGTAAAGTACGAAGTCGACAAGGGCAGCGGTTTCTTGAAGGTGGATCGCCCGCAGCGGTTTTCGAATTTCTGTCCCGTATATTATGGGCTGGTTCCCCAGACGTACTGCGGGGATAAGGTCGCCGCACTGTTTTCCAAACGGGCGAGGCGGAAGGGGATGGTCGGCGACGGTGATCCGCTCGACATTTGCGTCTTAACGGAAAAGACCATTCCTCACAGCGACATTTTGCTTACGGCTATTCCCATCGGCGGGTTCAGTATGGCGGATGGCGGAGAAGCGGATGACAAAATCATTGCTGTTATGCAGGAAGACGCTGTCTACGGAGAGTTTCATGACATCGACGATTGTCCTCAGACGTTAATCGATCGATTGCGACATTATTTTTTAACGTACAAGCAGGCGCCAGGTTCGGTACGGCACAAGGTTGAGATCACCAGTGTGTATGGCCGTGTTGAGGCCCATCGGGTCATCCGTGCGAGTCATGCCGACTATCGCGCGAAATTTCCTGAACTCGAGTTTCTCTGGCCTCAGCGGGTCCCGGTCCCTTAACAAGAAAGGTTGTCGAACGCGTTCATGAAACACCAGAAATCCGATCCCGTTTCCGCCCATACTGCTACCGGATTTTCGCCGGGTTTTGCCGCATTGGGCTTGGAAGCCTCACTCTTGGCCACACTGGAAACATTGGGATACGAAGAGCCGACGCCGATTCAGCGTGAGGCGATTCCCCCGCTCTTAAAAGGAAAGGATGTTCTGGGGCAGGCCGCGACCGGCACGGGCAAGACGGCGGCCTTCACGCTTCCGATGCTTCAACGGATCGCCCACGGGCCGAAAGCAAAGCCTTCGGCCTTGGTGTTGGTGCCGACACGTGAGCTTGCCATCCAAGTCGGCGAGGCGGTGCAGCGTTATGGTAAAGAGCTCCACACGAGTGTGTTAGCGGTGTATGGCGGTCAAGCGATCGGTCCGCAATTCCACGCGCTGAGGCGCGGAGTCGATGTGATTGTGGCTACGCCGGGACGGGCTCTCGATCATATCCGGCGCCAGACACTGAAACTGAATCATGTGCAGATCGTCGTCCTCGATGAGGCTGACGAGATGCTGGACATGGGATTCGCGGACGATCTCGACGCCATCCTCGAACAAACCCCTTCGACAAAGCAGACGGCGCTGTTCTCTGCGACGATGCCGCCGCGCATCAAATCAATCGCGCACCGGCACCTCAAGCATCCCGTCGAAGTCACGATTGCCAAAGAGCCGGTGAAGGCGGGTTCAGCCCCGCGAGTACAGCAGACGGCCTATATCGTCACCCGGCCCTATCGCGGGGCCGCGCTTGTCCGGATCATCGACATGGCAGGTGCGAAGTCCGCATTGGTGTTTTGCCGTACAAGATTGGAAGTCGACGAAGTAACCACGATGTTGAACAGCCGTGGCCATCGTGCGGAAGCAATTCACGGAGGGATGAGCCAAGCCAGTCGCGATCGGGTCATGCAGGCATTTCGGACCGGCCAGACGGAATTACTGGTTGCCACTGATGTCGCAGCGCGGGGCTTGGATATTCCCCACGTGTCGCACGTGATTAATTTTGATCTGCCTTCATCCGCCGAAGTCTACGTGCATCGTATTGGACGGACAGGCCGGGCTGGGCGGGAAGGCTCAGCCATTACCATTCTCGATCCCCGCGAGCAGCGCCTTTTGCGGAGTATTGAACAACTCACGAAGGCGAAGGTGATGATCGCACCGGTACCCTCCGTCGCAGATCTTCTCGCCAAGAGGCTGGAACGGACCAGAATGGCTATTCAAGAGGCAATGAAGGCGGAGGATCTTCCTGAGTTCAAGGGTGTCGTCGAGGCGATGAAGTCCTCTGGCGATCCGACGAGCATTGCCGCAGCGGCGATGAAACTGATCTTTCATGCCCAGGGCGGAGAACGGGAGGAGCAAGAGATTCCTGCAATGCCGATCAGGCAGCCGGAGCTCTCACGTCACATCCCGCGCCATACGGGCTACAGGGACCTCCGTCGCGGAGCCGAGCATGCAAGACCTGGGGAACGACAGCCGATGGGACGGCCTGGGCGTCGCGCGCGCGATGCCGGTATGGCGCGTATTTATATCGGAGCGGGGCGAGAAGCAGGTATAAGGCCCGGTGATCTGGTCGGAGCCATCGCAAATGAAGCAAAAGTGAATTCGAATCAGATCGGTGCGATCACGCTAGAAGAGCGGTTTTCCATCGTAGATGTGCCTGAGGCCATGGCTCAACGGATTTTCGACGTGCTGGGAAGGGCGAGGATAAAGGGACGGAAAGTTGCTGTCCGTTTGTTTCACGAATAGAGGTGTGGAACTGTGGAGGCAAGTGCCCGCAGCTTCAGAACATTGTACCGGTACGCTTTTTAATCATCCAAGGGGAATAGTTCCGCGCACCGTATCGTAAGAGATCTCGCCTCAAATGGCTTCATAATATAATGATTAGCCCCCATTGCCAACGCCTGCTCGATTATCCCTTGATCGCCTCCTGCGGACATCATCAGAACCGGCACGTCCTTATGATGAATTCGGAGTTCCTTTAATACTTCGATGCCGTCCATGACGGGCATCTGCACATCCAGCAATACGCCCCCGATCGGAGCATTCTTTCCTTCCAATGCCATCATTGCCAAGCCGGTCCTTCCGTCGTACGCGACGATGACGCTATAGCCAATCGCTTCAAGCCGGTCTTTCAAGCCTTCACAGATGTGTGGATCATTATCAATAATCAGAAGCCGTCTGCCCATTCGTTTCCCCTTTGACCGACGAACGATGAACTTTTTCAACAGTGTAGGTGAAGCCATGTCGATGCAGCGCAATGGCTCCCTTGCGACTCAGCTCGCGGATGGTGAGAAAGACTTGGCTCCAACTGAGATCCGGTACGCGTTCCAGAATCTCTTCGATCGTAAGGGACGGTGAGCCATGGAGTACCGTCATGATTGTGCATTCGTGATGCGAGCAATCGGGCAGAGAGACTTGGGGCCGATACTCTATCGGCGCGTGTTTTTCCTTGTGTTCGCTAGGGTGGATTGGGTGGATTGATGAAGGGGGAGGCGTGTGTTCTTCATGAGCCTGCCGTTTTTTATCGGGGAAGCGATTGGGGATGGTGACGGAATCGATCATCTCTCCGCAGGTGACGCATTCCCAGGCGCGAGATGATGAAGGCGTTGCAT
>NZ_CDLUDY010000247.1:0-6808 GCF_975968855.1 Petrachloros mirabilis | reverse complement strand
GCCGTGGCCCTTGGTATTTATCTGCCTCTGAAACTCTCAGCCGCCATCTTTGTAGGTGGTCTGATCTCGGCCATCGCCACGAGAGCAGCGGCGGGTAGTGATCAATCGTCAAAAAGCGGGCTCCTCTTCTCGGCGGGTTTGATTACCGGTGAAGCACTCATGGGCATCATGCTGGCAATTCCCATTGCGCTCGCCGTACTGTGGCCAGAAGTCAGTTCCGATCCATTCACCGTTTTTGCCTCCCCGCCTCTCGGCGGCTGGCCCGGTCTCTTGATCGTCGCGATGGTGGGATTGGTTCTCTATCGAATCGCAACAGGCTCGGCACGAAAATAGCGATGAGTCACCGGCAAGTAGATTACTCGAAGGTGTCTGACTGCCTAGTCCATCACACCTTGCAATCCCTGCTTTCTTGCCCAGGATCGAAACAAGCCTCCAACCCATCGAGCCGTTTCTGTGCAAGATTCCATGAAAGACGATCGAGCATGCATGTAGCGCCCGGCTCATGAGGAGTCAATTGTGTGCCTGAAGGCACAGAATATGCTTTGGCCATAAAATTTCCCTGGAGGCGTTTATCCCAGTTGACAGACGTCCCCGCCAGGCGTATGAAGAAATTGGTGTCTGATCCTGGATGATCCGGAAGAATCCTACAACCATGAGGAGGTCAATCATGGAAGACCTCAGTCCACCGGATCTCAACGGCCCGCCAAGCTAGAGGCGGGTATCTTGTCGGTCACGCGAGCCACATCTCCAAAGGCAACACCATTTCCCGCGTAGGGAATACCACAGCCGATGAGCCATCGCGGAGAGTCGAGGCTCAAGTGAGGAACACAAGCGACCGGGTTACATAAACCTGTCCCCGGCGAGTAGCCTTCAAGCCCTTATCTTGCGCGGGTCCTCTCGTTTCACAGAACGTTCATTACATTTAGATATAGCGTCCTAAGCGCTCATCACGGGCGACTGTTCACCGATCATCCAAGGTCGCCCGTGATGTATATGGATTTGAATATAATATGGTGCGGAGCAGTCAGGTGAGGAAAGAGCGGTAGTGCGGAGCACCCCTCAGGCATGAGAGGAACGTTCGTGGCCTAATTCGAGCACAGGAGGGTACGGGAGTGTTTTGGGACACGCGCCATCCTTCACAGAAACCGGACCGTCTCTGTTCGTTCTGCGGACAAAGTGAGCGTGCCGTTGGCCACCTCGTCGAAAGTCCCATGGAGTACACCTGCGACTCCTGCAGGAACGCCTCCACGCTGTGGATTTGCGAGGAGTGCATTCAGAGCTGCTCCGCTTCCTTCGGACAAAACAATGGGGCACGTGGCACGTCCCCGACCCTCCCGTCGGTCATTCCCAAGCCGGCAGAAATCAAAGCAACGCTCGACGAATATGTGATCGGACAGGAGCGCGCGAAAAAAGTCCTCGCTGTCGCAGTCCACAACCACTACAAGCGCATTCTTAACCGGGACCGGCTCAAACACGTCGATCTCCAAAAGGGAAACATTCTGATGATCGGCTCGACGGGGACAGGGAAGACGCTCCTGTCGCAGACGCTGGCGCGAATCCTTCACGTCCCGTTTGCCATCGCTGATGCCACCACCCTGACGGAAGCCGGCTACGTGGGCGAAGACGTCGAAAATGTCGTGCTGAAGCTGCTTCAGAGCTGCGATTACGATATCGCCCGCGCTGAAACCGGCATCATCTACATCGATGAGATCGACAAGATCAGCCGGAAATCTGAAAATCCGTCACTGACACGCGACGTATCGGGCGAGGGCGTTCAACAAGCGCTTCTCAAACTGGTGGAAGGGACGATCTGCAACGTGCCGCAGAAAGGCGGGAGGAAACATCCGGAGCACGAGTACATCAGGGTGGATACCACGAATATTCTGTTTATCGCCGGGGGTGCGTTCGTGGGACTGGATCAGATCATCGGCCAACGAACCATCCCCAAGCGATTAGGATTTGAAGCCCAGGCTCCAACCTACGTGATCGACGGACACACTGAAATCCTCTGTCAGGTGCGATCCGAGGATTTGTTGAAGTTCGGGCTCATACCGGAGTTCGTGGGCCGATTCCCAGTTCACACAACTCTGTCCGATCTCGACGTGCCGGCACTCATTCGTGTCCTCACTGAGCCTCGTAACGCACTCGTGAGACAGTATCAAGCCCTTTTCGACCTCGAAGGAGTAGACCTTAGATTCACGGACTCCGCAGTGAAAGCCGTCGCTCGACGTGCTGCCATCATGAAAACCGGGGCACGGGCCCTACGCACGATACTGGAAGAGATTATGCTCGATCTCATGTACGATGTCCCCTCGCGTAACGGGGTCAAATCCGTAGAAATCACGGAAGACGTCATTGTCGGGACCGGACAACCCCACATCCTCACCTAGAACGACAAGACACCGTACCTGTGAACAATCCCTCATCCGTTCGCGCTTCAGGTTGTCTCGCGAGCGCACACTTCTCCGTTGAGGACCGGCAGCCTCACCGCAGACCAAAAGGCGAACGGTTTTCGCATTGCCTGAGAAACACCTCAAGAACGGGAATCGATGAGGTCAGGCAGCTTGTCCAACCTTCTTGGCACTACTCACTCTCGTATCGGAATAACGAGGCGTCTCCGACGGCTTCGACATGCGACGCTGTTCCGCTTCACTCTCATTCGCCATTGACCATGCCAGGAGCCACACGAGCGCACTCATCGTCCCGAGACCGATGATCTCGACCATAAGGCACCTCTTGTAGAACCAGACCCTTCGTCAACGCTGCTTCAACAACCAACTAGGCTGCGTGCCGGCCATGCGATGAAGAGTGATCGACAGCCTTTGACGAACGATCGGTCATGCGGCTCGATGCGTCGGATGACCCTTTCGAGTTGGAATACAGCATATCCATACACACAAAAAGGGTCACCACGAGCGCACCGAGGCCTCCAACGATTCCCCAATACACCTCCGACATACATCACACACTCCCGCGACTCACACGCGAGTCCCTGTTGCAAGCCCTTACGCTGCCGGGCGATACACCCACTTCGAGGCATTGCGCCGCATATCGGCCAGGGCCTTGGCTTCTCTTCTCATGGCGGACAGGAACACTCCCATAAAGAAGATAGCCGCCACTATGATCCCGCCCACGATAAAATAGCCCATCGACATTTCAGGCCAGGTTGCCGGCTTGGTGATTCCCACAGGCTTTTCTTGTGGGATCGGATCGATAGCCGCCAGTAACGTCAGCCGATCAGAGAGAGACTGGGAGCGAATAGAGGCGGTCACCAAGCTTGCCAGTTGTGTTTGATTGGCAGCTCGCCGCTGTTCCACGAAGTATTGGCCCTGAGCCAGTTGAACCAGTGCCGATCCTATCCGTTCCTGAAGCGCGCCGACTCGTTCCATATAAGTCCGGAACGACTCCACGATATTCCGCCCGAGTGTCGCCTGCCAGGTAGAGGTAAAGGCATCATGAAGCCGCTGCCCCCTCGACTCAACGGCACGAATCATCCTCTTGTTGTAATCCGCTAGAGCCAGATCAGCCGACAACACCCCGCTACGAACGCCTCGAGCCGTAAAATTGACGATCGCCTGCCCCATCACGCCCTGAACGCGGGCCTGATGATCGACCGGAACCGTTTCAGCCTTCTGCATGACAGCTGCGAACGGACCACCGGAGACCGACCGGAAATTCTGGTACGCCATCGTCGCACGATTCCATTCCGACGCGGATTGTGCGATCAATTCGTTCGCGCGTCTTTCAAAAATGGCTCCGTCAACCACAGCGTGGCCGATCACCGGCTGCAGCAGAGCCAGACCTGTTTCAGAAACAATAGACGCTTCCGTCGAGAGAGACTCGGGGACAGCGACCTGATAGGTTCCGTTGGCGGCGGTGAAGAACAGTAAGGCACCGAAGAGGATCGCGCACATGCCGACACCTATGACGATGTCGACGCTGGTGTAGCGGTACGACATAACACCCTCCTTTCGTCATCGGGCAAGTTGGCGCGCGGCAGACGCAATGCGCGGCATCTCGCTCGAGTCACAGAGAATAGTTGTAGATGAAGCCGGTCGGACTGGCGCACCGCCGCGGAAGAAGAAGAGAGCATCGCATGTGTCCGCAGACAGATACGTCGCGCGGCACAGAAAACAGACGATGCACCGTGGGTGAAAAGACGGGTCCGACAGGGAAGGAGACCACACCCGCCATTTGCAACTCGTTGGATTGCCCCTCCACGAACCGCCATGGCACTACCTCCGATCAAGGTAGTTCGTGATCACCCGATCACGCTACGCTTCGACCATACACGAGTCAAGACCCACAATCGAAACAGAGAACAATTCCTTCTTAATCTGGGGAATATCCTAGCCCCTCGGTTGAGGGGGATCGGATCCATGACAACCGTCCGATGGCCATCAATTCTTGATGTATCGAGATTCCACAGCACATCGTCTGCGGAACCCAACAAAACAGGAGGCGCTTAAGAATTCTGGATTATCGTCGTGAGGCTGGAGGCGTGAAGACTTCGTTGAGACCGCTGAAGGAGCCGCCGGGAGTCGGCCCGCCACTCATGACATGAATATGCCCCTGCGTCACCGCTGACCCGAGGCCATGACGAGCCGTCGGCATCGGCGCCATCGACAGCCAGGCATCGCTCGCCGGATCGTAGGCTTCGTTTTCATGGAACGTGCCCTTGGCCCCTTCACCGCCAAACACGTAGATGGTGCCATCCACCACCGAGGCGGTAATCCCGCTGCGGGCCGTTGGCAAATCGGCTACGCGGACCCAACGGTCTGTTGCGGGATCGTACTGTTCCGTCACGGCAAGATTCCGTCCGTAGTCGCCGTTCACTCGTCCGCCGATCGCATACAACTTTCCAGACGCAGTCGCAGTCGCCAAATGATCCCGTGGAGTCGGCAGTGGCGCACGAGCGGTCCAGGTGTTACTCGACGGATCGTAGACCTCGACTGCCGACGGATTCGCTTTCCTGTCGTACCCCCCGATCGCGTAAAGCTTGCCGTCGTGCTCCGTTACCGACAAAGCGCCACGGGCGGTCGGCATTGGCGCGCCCTCCTTCCAGCGATCTGTGGCCGGATCATAGGCGTACACCGTACCCACAGGACTCCATGTACTGAGGCCGGCCTGCGTGTAGCCGCCGATCACATAGAGTTTCCCTGCTACGACTCCGATACCGGCGTGATGCAGGCGAACGGGCAAAGGGGCTGTGGCCGTCCACCGGTCGGTGGCAGGATCATAAACCTCGACCTTCGGTGAAATCGCAAGATTCAAAATGTTGCTGAGCGATGGCTCTTCGAACCCACCGACGACGTAGATTTTGTCTCCCAGCATCGCCGCCGCTACCTCCGTCCGTTTCGTCGGCGCAGGAGCCGCCGTGCGCCACGTGCCTGAATCCGGCCCCGCTTGCACTGGCGTAATACACACAGCCAGTGCGAAGAGGCTCGCGATCGGAAGCGCCGTCGAGCATCTGTTCACAGCGAACATTCCCTCATCACTCGGAACTCACCACAATGTGAAAAGAGCCTACTCTTTCCGGAGACACCGGAGCAAGCCGGTGCGCACGATTGACAACCAAGATAGTCCTGACTTGAACCTGTTACTCGCGGAAAAATCCGACGATCAATCCTGCGACGCCGACGACCACGCCCAGGAACAAAAGAAAAGACTTCGTCTCGCGCAGACCCGACTCACCCGGCGGCGGCCAGTCCACGGACAGAGCCAGGGTAATAAAGACGGCACCGAGAACGACCAACAGCTTCCATCGCAGCGCCATATTCCACTTATGGTACTTAACGACCGCGCGCCGGGGGATCGGCACCATCACCGTCTTCTCACCGACGACCCCGACGACCACAGTCGAATCGTTGCCTCGTCTGACGCAAGTTCACGGAAGCGGGGGTTAGCATCTGGAAACGCACACGCTTTAAACGGATGGCCCTCCACACTCGATCTTTTCGGGTGGAGGAGAAAAACAACGCGGAGTCAGACCTTGAGGCTAGGGAATCGCCTTGGCCGATTTGACTTCTTTTGGTCTCCACTCTCGTGCAAGCCGCTGGGCTTCGGCAATCTGGGCCGGAGTCATCCGTGTGGCAAGAGCCTCACGAGCCGCAGCAGAACTTTCCTCTCCGCGTGCTGCCGAGAGGTTGTACCATTTGTGGGCTTGGATAAAGTCCTGGAGTACTCCTCGCCCCTGCTCGTGCATCAACCCAAGTTTTCCAAGACCTGCAGCGTTATCTTGCTCCGCCGCCTGGCGAAACCAGAACAACGCCATCTGAGCGCTCTGCGGAGCCCCATCTCCGTGGAGATACAACATGCCGAGATTGACTTGGGCTGCCGCGTCCCCTTTCTTCGCCGCCTTTTCAAACCACTGCTTCGCCTGCCGATAGTTCTGAGGTACACCCTTGCCTTCGTAATACAGCCGACCCATTTCGTTTTGGGCCGATACGTCCCCTCCTTCGGCTGACTTGAGGACCTCTCTCGCAGCAGCCTCATCTTCTGCGCGCATTTTCGCAGCCAAATCCTCGACAGGCTGATTGCTGGCGCAAGCCGACACGGAGAGGCAGACGATCGCCAGGATGAGAGATATGCTCAATCGGGACGAGAGGGGCCGACTGCTAATCATAGATCACTCTCCCTTTATTCCTACGAGACGTATTTCTCAAAAGTTACAGCCGGCAGAGATGCGCTGCCTGGCCTTCGTAAAAATTTTAATTGTAGGACGCCTGAGAACGATAACGCAAGCCTGCACCAGGACCTCCCTCTGTTATGATGTCTTTCGATCAAACCGCATGCCCCACTTTCTTCG
>NZ_CDLUDY010000246.1:0-6742 GCF_975968855.1 Petrachloros mirabilis | reverse complement strand
TGCACGTACAAGGATCTGATTGCTCTGAGCTTTCGGAAGACGCACCCGGAGAGTGTCGAAGAACTCTTCATTCCCGAGATCGAAGCCCAGTTGCCGGAGTCCTTTGGCCAACACAACCGCGAGCCCACGAACCCGCTCGGCAATCCGCCGCAGTCCCAACGGGCCGTGATAGACGGCGTACATGCCGGCCATGATGGCAAGAAGAACTTGGGCCGTGCAGATATTGCTCGTGGCCTTCTCGCGGCGGATGTGTTGCTCGCGGGTTTGTAAGGACAGCCGAAACGCGGGTTTGCCGTCCCGGTCTTTCGACACCCCTACGATTCGACCGGGCATCTGCCGCTTGTAGTCTTCTTTCGTCGACAAGAACGCGGCATGGGGCCCCCCGAATCCCATAGGAACGCCGAACCGTTGGCTTGAACCGACTGCGATATCGGCGCCGAATTCTCCGGGCGGCCGCAGGATCGTGAGCGCGAGCAGGTCTGTCGCCACCACCACGAGAACCCCTGCTTTATGGGCCTGCTCGACAATGGCACTGTAGTCGCCCACATAGCCGTCGGTCGTCGGATATTGCAGAAGAACGCCGCTCAACTGGGGATTGCCGTAATCGAGGGTTTTCGTACGGCCCACGTGAAGAGTTATCCCGAGCGGCTCCGCCCTTGTCTGCATGACGGCAATCGTCTGCGGATGGCAGTCTTTCGAAACGAAAAATTCTTTCCTCTCATGTCCGGTTCCGCGGGCAATAGCCTGACACATCGCCATGGCTTCTGCTGCGGCTGTAGCCTCATCCAGCAAAGAGGCATTGGCCAGCGGCAGACCGGTGAGATCGGTGATCATCGTCTGAAAATTCACCAGAGCTTCGAGACGGCCTTGCGCAATTTCCGCCTGGTAGGGCGTATATTGAGTGTACCAGCCTGGATTCTCAAAAATGTTACGTTGAATGACCCCCGGCGTGATGCAATCGTAATATCCCATGCCGATGAAAGACCGATAGACACGATTGTCGTCGGCCAGGCCTCGGAGTTCTTGAAGCACTGATTGCTCGCTGCGGTGTCGAGGGAGGCCCAATTCGCGACGGAGACGGATGTCGCCGGGCACTGTGGCTTCGCTCAAGGCCTCAAGCGACTGGAGGCCGAGCAGCGCGAGCATCTCGCGCATGTCGGATTCAGTCGGGCCAAGGTGTCGATGGATAAACGTATCGGCTAGATTCACCACTTCCGGGGTCGCCATGATGGGTTGTTCGCTTTCTGAGTCAGGTGGTCTCGCGCGAACGAACACCGCGCGGGCCGAAGGTTACCATGCCGCCCCCAATTTCTCCAAGTACGATTTCGCGAGCTTCGAGCGCCGCAAATCAGGAGAACTTCCTCAATCCAGTAAGAGATCGCCAATTCAAGACGGATGGATCCACTGGAGATCCGCGGTCGAAGGTTTGTTATAATCCGAATACTGCTATGCGAATACTTGTTGTCGAAGACGAAACCAAAGTCGGCTGTTTCATTAAGCGCGCACTCGAAGAAGAAAGTTATGCGGTGGATTTCTGCGAGGACGGCGCCAAGGGATTGGAAATGGCGCTCGCTACCAATTATGACGCCGTGATCGTCGATCTCATGCTGCCTTCGCTCTCCGGCCTGGACATCGTTAAAGGCATCCGACAACAACGGCTTCAGACACCGATACTCATCCTGACTGCGCAATCACAAGTAGATCAGCGCGTCAAGGGCCTCGACGCCGGCGCGGATGATTACCTGACCAAACCGTTCGCTATCGACGAATTACTGGCTCGGGTGAGGGCCCTCCTACGGCGAGGCACGACCGACAGCGCAGGCGTGCTTCAAGTCGACGATCTGATTTTGAACCCCGCCACACGGGAGGTTACCAGAGGCGGCCAGCGGATCGATTTGACCCTCAAGGAGTATGCCCTTCTGGAATACCTCATGCGCCACACCGGCCGCGTATTGACTCGTCCGATGATCTCCGAACATGTCTGGAACCAGGATTTCGACACGTTCACGAACGTCATCGACGTCTATGTCAACTATCTCCGCAACAAGATCGATCGCGGCCGGATGAAGAAGCTGATCCATACGGTCCGCGGAAGCGGATACATGCTGAAGGCTGACTAGATGCCACTGCGCCTGCGATTGACGCTCTGGTACGGTAGCGCCCTCGCGTTGATCCTGATTGTGTTCTCGGCTGTCCTCTACATCGTCACCGCCCGCAGCCTTCGTGATGCGATCGATCAATCGTTGGAGGAAACCGCCGTCGCAGCAGTTCGTTCCCTTGAGGAGCGGGGGTTCCTGCCTTTGATCGACGAAAACGAACTGATGTCGCAGTTTCCGGAACTGGCCCGCATCGACAAGTTTTTCCAGATCTTCAGCCCCTCCGGAACTATTACGATTCGCTCACCCAACGTCAAGCAGCACGAACTCCCCCTGAGCCGTGAAGCTCTGGACGTGGCCTTTACTGGCAAAACCATCTTCGAATCGGCCAAGTACCCGAAGGAGCCTCCCCTCCGGCTTATTTCAGTGCCGATCATGTATCGCGGGAATCTGCTTTACATCGTACAGGTCGGAACCTCGATGGAATCCGTCGAAGAAACGCTCAATCGTCTCCTGCTGGTTCTGCTCGTCACCATGCCCTTGGCCTTGGCCGTCTCACTGGCAGGAGGCTGGTTTCTCGCTGGACGGGCGTTGCGGCCAGTCGATGATATTACGTTGGCCGCACAAAGGATTGCCGCGGGCGATCTGACCCAACGCTTGAAGGTCCCTCCCTCTCCGGACGAAATCGGACGGCTGGCTGGCACCTTCAACAACATGATCGCACGGCTCGAAACGTCTTTCCGGCAGATCCGCCAGTTCAGCAGCGATGCATCACATGAGCTTCGAACGCCTCTGACGGTTATGAAAGGGGAGACAGAGCTGGCGCTCCGCCGGCCCCGGGAAGCAAAAGACTATACCGTCGTGCTGGAGAGCAACCTGGAAGAAATTGACCGGATGACCCGCATTGTCGATGAGCTGCTCTTTCTCTCTCGGGCGGATATGGGCGAAGTGAAGATGGAACGTTTGCCCGTGAAGCTCGAGTCCCTCCTTGAAGACGTCCATCGGCAGGCCTCCTTGCTAGGACAGGAGCGCAATGTGCAAGTGGTGCTCGGAATGGTCGCACCGGCTACCGTGTTAGGTGACGAACTCCGGCTCCGTGAACTATTCCTCAATTTGCTCGACAATGCGGTCAAGTATTCGAAATCCGGCGGATCTGTCGAGATCACCCTCTACACGGAAACCGGCCAGGCCAAGGTCCTGATCACAGATCATGGCATCGGAATTTCTCGGGATGATCAAGCCAAAATTTTTGATCGTTTCTACCGTACCGACGACGCGCGGACCCATTCCAAAAAAGGCACCGGATTGGGCCTTGCCATTTGCGCCTGGATTATCGATTCCCATCATGGCCGCATCCAGGTGGAGAGCGAAGAGGGCAAAGGATCCACCTTTACCGTTACATTACCTCTCGCCTCTTCGGTGTCTTAACAACTTCTAATACCCTCCTAATCGATCTCTCATCGCACGTTGTTACGTTGCTCATGCAGCGTATACAACTTCTGTCCAATAAGCTTGAACTAGCGAGGGAGGGAGATATGCAAGAATCTACGAGTCGAAGGATCCAAACAGCATTTGGCATCGCGGCGCTCAGCGTTGCACTTCTTCTAGTTGGAAGCGTATCCATTACGATGTCTCACGCATCTCAAGCTTCGTCGCCGGGGCCAACAACGGCCACCGCTCCGATTCTTCCAGCCAGCGGTTTTGCGGAGGTAGCTAAGGCTGTGACTCCGGCGGTCGTGAACATTACCACCGTCATGGCTGACCCGGTTTCGGAGGGACCGAACAGGCAGGATGAGTTCCGCGATCGTATGGAGGAATTTTTTGGGGGTCCCAACGGGCCATTCGGACCGCGTGGATTCCGCGGTCCCCAAGGTCCGGGTGAGCCTCGTGGCCACCGCGGCGGCGGGCAAGGCTCCGGTGTGATCGTTTCAGCGGATGGTTACATCCTGACCAACAACCACGTCATCGCCAATGCGCGAGAAGTGCATGTGACGCTTCCGGATAAACGTGAGTTCACGGGGACCATTGTCGGCACTGATCCAAAGACCGATCTGGCTGTGGTGAAAATTGAGGGCCAGAATCTTCCCAGCGTACCCTGGGGCGATGCTTCGAAGCTGCAGGTCGGAGAGTATGTCCTCGCGGTGGGAAATCCTTTCGGATTGAACTCCACCGTGACGCTCGGCATTGTCAGCGCACTGGGCAGGGGCCACATGGGCATCACTCAATACGAAGATTTTATCCAGACCGATGCCGCCATCAATCCCGGTAATTCCGGTGGCGCCTTGGTCAACACTCGCGGCGAGCTTGTCGGCATCAACACCGCAATTTTCTCACAGACCGGTGGCTATCAGGGGGTCGGGTTTGCTGTTCCGACCAGCATGGGGAAGCCAATTTATGAAAGCCTGATCAAGAACGGCAAGGTCGTTCGTGGCTATCTGGGGATTGCTATCCAGGACCTTAATAAAGACCTTGCCAAATCATTCGGAGTCAAAGACGCCAAGGGAGCCTTGGTCAGCGATGTGAAGGTAGACAGCCCTGCGGATCGGGCAGGCGTGAGACAGGGCGATGTGGTGATCTCTTATCAAGGATCGGCCGTAGAGGATGCGGTGGCCCTCCAGCGCATGGTGACCGGAACGACGATCGGCTCGAAAGTGCCGGTAAAAGTCTTTCGCGATGGCCATGCGAAGGAACTAACGATCACAATTGGCGAACAACCGGACACCGCAAAAATCGCGAAAGCTGAGGCTGAAGAACAAGGGGATTATGCTTTTGCCGGAGCGGCCGTCCAAGACCTGGATCGCGAGACGGCCAAGCAATTGGGGTTCAAGGGTAACATGCAGGGTGTGGTTGTCACGAGCGTCGATCCGGACAGCGGGGTGGGAAAGGCCGGTTTGATGCCTGGTGATGTAATCCGGGAAATCAACAGGAAGCCGGTCAAATCAGTGAAGGAATTTGAGCAGATCTCGTCCGTGGTCAAGAAAGGAGAGAATGTTTTGATTCTGATCAACCGGCGCGGGGCGTCACTATTCCTGAGCGCGAAGGTCTAAGGCAGCCCGACGGGGATGGGAGCTGCCCATCCCCGTCAGTTCCAACCGTCTCAATCGAACACCACGGTTTTCCTTCCATACACGAGCACCCGCCGTTCGATGTGGCGGCGAACGGCCCTCGCCAGAACGAGTTCTTCCAGGTCGCGCCCCTTCCTCACCAGATCGTCGACCGTGTCACGATGTCCGATTCGGATGACGTCCTGCTCGATGATAGGGCCTTCGTCGAGATCTTCCGTCGCATAGTGGGCTGTTGCCCCGATGATCTTCACGCCTCGCTCATAGGCCTGCCGATAGGGGTTCGCTCCGATGAATGCCGGCAAAAACGAATGGTGAATGTTAATGACCGGACAGCCGACGTGAGCGAGGAAGTTTGCACTGAGAATTTGCATGTACCGCGCCATGACGACCAGCTCGACGCTTTTCTCTTTCAGGAGCGAGAAAACCTGTTGTTCTTGCTGTGGCTTCGTTTCTTTGGAGACGGGAAAGACTGCGAAAGGAATTTTGAACAGATCCGCCCAGCCAGCGCAGGTGTCGTGGTTCGAAATAATGACGGGCACGTCGATGTGCAGCTCATCGCGTCTGTGCCGCTGAAGTAAGTCGGCCAAACAATGGTCCTGCTTCGACACCAGTATGCCCACCCTCGTCCGTCGGCTGGACAGATGGACCTCCACCCTCATCCCGAAGACCTTGGCAATGGGAGAGAAGGCCGCCGGAATTTCGTCCGGAGGAACCTGCAACCCCTCTGTGGAGAATTCCATCCGCATCAAGAAATCATTTGTCTCTTCGTCGGTATGGTGGTCGGAGTCGAGGATATTCCCGCCAAAGTCGTGTATGAATCCCGACACGCGTGCGACGATCCCTTTCCTGTCCTTGCAGTGGATGAGGAGCACCACGGAGTCTTTCTTCAGTGCAGTCATCGTGTGGATATCCTGTTCATCTTGTTAACCTTCTTATGCAGTGGCAAAGGAAGTTCGGCGGATCGGCCGTCACCTAACGATATGGCCGACTAAGTCATAGGTTGCTGCTTCGGTGATTTCCACTTTTACGAGTTCACCGGGATCCGCCTCACCATCGTTGATGTACACGACACCGTCGATGTCCGGCGCGAGACCCTCATGGCGGCCTTCCAACAGAAGTTCGGTCTCTTCTGAAAGGCCATCTACCATGACTTCGCAAATCGAGCCGATCTTGTCACGATTCTTCTCGGCAGCGATGACCTCTTGAACCGCGAGCAGTTCGTTCCGCCTGGCTTCGGCCACGTACCGATCGACCTTATCTTTTAATTCCACCGCCGGCGTCTGTTCCTCATCGGAATAAAGAAAGGCTGCCACCCGGTCGAACTCCGTCTCCTCGACATACCGTTTCAACTCTTCGAAATCTGACTCGGTTTCTCCCGGAAACCCCACAATAAAGGCGGTGCGGAAGGTCAGGCCTGGAATGCGGGCCCTAATGCGGTGCACAAGTTCCTCAATGGCTGCACGGTCGCCCAACCGGTGCATCCGTTTGAGCATTCGGTCGTTGATGTGCTGCAGCGGCATATCGATATACTTGGCGATCGTTTCTTCACCTGCATACAGATCGAGCAGCTCGTCTGTGATC
>NZ_CDLUDY010000245.1:0-7923 GCF_975968855.1 Petrachloros mirabilis | reverse complement strand
CGTGCTGGGGCAACCTCCTGTAAACTGGTCACAAGGGAAGGGCCGCATCACAGAAGACATCTTGCGTCGTCATCTGCCGCCTCCCGATTCCGAGACAGTAATCTTTCTCTGCGGTCCACCTCCCATGATTGACTCGGTTGAGGGAAGTCTTAAAATAATCGGCTATCCTGAATCGGCCATCATTCTTCCCTGAAATCCTTTAGTGACCTTCTCGACCGGACAGAACGTTTAATAAACGGCAACAACATCGCGTACACATCGACTTGTTGTCTTCGGGCTGTGCCGATACTGATTTCGCTGTGCCACGTGTTTTCGCTCCAATTCTGTTGAGCTTGAAACCGCAATCGAGTATTGTTCCGAGGGAACTGCCATGCGTGATCAATTTGATAGATAGGATAGTCAGGATATATTCCCCGTCTGTTTCCAATTCCAGGGAGGCACTTATGTCGAAATTCTCGATGGTCCTGGCGAGCATTGTCGTAATAGGAATTGCGGCCTTCCCGCTAGGCAGCTTTTCCGACGAAGCTCTAAAGGACGACGGCTCTCATATTCAGATCAACTCTCCGAAGGACGGAGATACTGTCGGTTCGACGTTCGAGCTCAAGTATGAATTGCATCCGGGTTCGCAGGCTCATCATGCTCATGTGTACTTGGACGGAGCCTATCAAAAGAGGTTCAAAAGCCCCTTTTCAGGAGTGACTCCCGGCAAACATGAAATAAAGGTTCAAGCTGCGACTAAAGACCACAAGCTGTTACCCGCTTCGGCGACAGTTCATGTTGTTGTGAAATAGCCGCAACATTAGCAATTGTTTCAATGAATCGCCCGTGTCCTGCAAGGATCCCTTCCTGATCAAAGAACCATGTCCGCTGCATTGAAATGCGGCGGACACAACATGTTGCTTTAAAAATCTCCCTGATGATGAATGATGTTCACGACGCTGCACTCTGCGTCGCTATGTTGGAGTTTCTCTAAGAGCAACCGGAGAATTCGGCCAGAAGAAGGTGGTTGGCACTGCAGAATGCGACTAGGAAGAAGGCGGGGAGGAGTCGCGATACGAATTAATGGCTTGCTTAATACGATTTTTGGCCTCGGCCGAAAGAGAAGATTCTGAAGATTGACTTAGATTCAAAATCTCAGCAGGGGCACGTCTGAACAACTCACGCAGCAATCGGAGTTGTTTCTGGTATTTTCTGCATAGTCTGCAAGCACTCAAATGAAGCTGGAGCGGAATTCTGACGTGAAGCGGCAAGCGGCGGTCCATGGCATCTGAAAGCAGCTTGGCTGTGTCCCGACAACTGGGCATCAGACGAAATGGTTGACTCATTAGGCCTCGTGCTCTTGGTGCAATCCGAAATAACGGTGCGACAGGCAGTTGCGTAGCTGCTTTCTTGCCCGATAGAGGATCACGCTCATATTCGTCGGTGTCACTCCGACAAGGCGGCAGATTTCCGCCGTCTCGAGTTCGTCCATTTCTCTAAGGGTGAAGACCTGAGCTGTCTTTGGAGGCAATCGTTCCAGACAGCCCGCAAGGACTTCACGAAACTGCTGTCGTTCCAGCAGAGCGTCGGGATTTTCAGGCCATGCATGTATCGGCCCTATCTCCGGTTTCCAATGGCCATCGGCAAGGAAATCGTATTCGTCGGTTTGCTTTTCCGTATGATGATCCTGAGCCTGATTCGCCTCCTTGGCCGTGCGTCGAAAATAATCGATGATCTTATGTTTGATGATGCCGACCATCCATCGACGTTCCGCAGTGGGCCCTGTTTGCTGATGTGTCCCCTGCAATGCCACAAGGAAGGTGTCTTGGACGAGATCTTCGGCCACGGACGAATTCCGAACGCGAACAAGGGCATACCGATAAAGAAAATCACCGTGTTCATCGACCCAACGCTGCGGATCAGAGGGATTGTGGTCACTCATGAACGAATTCTTTGCGCGGTGCTGAATGTACGCGGTCCTTTCCACGGACTACTGTCGGTTGAAATAGGGAATTCTTACAAAAAACAAAGCCGAATGACAGCGGCTTAAGAAAAGTACTGATAGAAGGTGATCTACCGCTTGTCAAACATATCCATGTGCCATGGCAATCGTCGGGGACCCATGAACAGTTGATCCGAGCGGGAGTTTACTGGGCTGTTTGTTTGTCCTGAACGCGGTCATCACGTGCCGACACTTACAGATAGCGGGTAAATAGAGGACGATGCCGGCGGACGTTTCCTTACTACTGTTGTGAAATGCGAATATGCTCACCAGTTGTGTCGACGATACGGAATCTGACCTCGTCCACATGAGCATAGGCAGAAGTCTTGTCTCCCTCAAAAAGACCGCAGCGATAGAGACCTTTCTCCCATCCGTTTTCTGGACGGGATAAGAGAAAGAATCCCGATTGGTCGTTCATCGACATGACAACCCGATCCTGAACGATCGGACGTTCCTCGGCTTCAATGTCGGGTGTCTCGATAAAACATTGTGAGGACAGCGAAACTGCATCATAGGAAGACGACACAAGGCCGAAGACCAGGTAGATCTCGCGCTGCGTGTGGGGAAAACTGTTGTTCGGATTCATTGGAATAAACTCGTGGGCGCCGGTAGGGAAATCATCCCGCAGAACTTTCGCGGCCGGTATGACAAAGCGAAACCAGCTGAAATCCGCGTCCCGGCCCATCAGGGCCGCTCTCGATTCGAGCGGTTTCTGAGGTGGAAAAGCTTCTACGGCTCTGCGTCGCAATTCTTCCGGAGTCATCACGATGGGAACTTGACTCTGAGCGATAGGGGACTCCTCTTTCGGCTCTGCATTCGTGATTTCGGGCACGTGTGGCCGGATGCGATCCAGCCACTGCGAGATTTTCCCCTTGTCCAGCAGCCGGGTCCCTGGAGGGAATTCCACGCCCTTGTTGTTGCGCTCGAATTCAACCGCCGCGTCGTAGAGGAGACGGAAGCTGAAGTAGGCCTCCTCCCACTGCTCCATCTCGACGAGGCATTGTCCCATAAGAAACGTGGCATCTGCGGATTCTTCCTCACCCAATCCCATGTTCGGCAATCCCTTGAAGATAGGAACCGCCTCGGGACACCGTTTCATTTCTACGAGCGACACACTAAGTTGATAGGCAGCGGTGGCGTCGGTAGGGTTGAGTTCCAGGAGCCGTCGATAAATGGGCTCGGCCTCCTCGTACCGTCCTACTGAAAAATGGTTCCACGCTTCCGCCCGGGTCAGGCCCCACTCTTTCAGGTTCTCTGCGCTGACTTCGGGCGGCGTATAGATGCGTTCGAACCGGCGGCCGCGCTCCCTGGTGTTGCCGTGGATAGTCGAGAGAAGGCTCTTTGCGGGTAGTTCTAACGGAGAGCCATTGGGCAATTCCTGCAATACCGACTCGACATCTTGCGCGGCACCTTTGTAGTCCATGACGTCGAATCTCGCCCGCGCCATGGCTAAACGCCAGCCCGGTAGATGCGGGGCCAGCTTGACCGCCCTTTTGTACGATTCAAGTGATTCTTCAAGAAAATCGAGGGTACGAAGCTCCTTTGCCAACTCCAGGTGGACTAACGGGTTACTAGTATCGATTTCTGCAATGCGTTTCAGCTCGGCCAGAGCCTCTTCGCCCTTTCCCGTCCGGATCATGACCCCACGTTTGGCCCAGCGGACATCGACGGCGTGAGGATCCATGGCGAGGACTTTGTCGTAGGCGACGATGGCGTCTTGTGGACGTCGAGACGCCGCGAAAATATCTCCGCGCAATCGATACAGAGTGATGGAATCAGGATGATCACGAATCCATGGATCCATGATTTCAAGCGCCCGAGAAATGTCTCCATGCTCCCATGCGGCGGTTGCCCGTTGGGCGATCTGGGCTTCTGATTCAAAAGGCGGAGGCGCACCGGTCTCACCTAACGCCACCGTTTCCATCGACGGGACTAAGGCAAACGGGCTGAGGAGCAGCCACCCGAAAAAGCATCCGGCAAGTCGGCGGAAGGTTACAGTCTGGCCGGGAGCAGACTTCTTGACTGATAACACAGAGTGCCCCATCTGCGAGTCATCGAAACCGGAAATTTCTGGCGTCAGATATGTACAGCTGCCTTGCATTATACCGTGAAAACGCAATATCGAAAGAGGGGATCCAAGATCGCTTCGAGATGCACACCTTGTGGGAGGCACGGACCCGACGAAGGATTCACCAGCTCATGCCAAACGTATCTCGATTCAAGGACATCCCTCCCAGGTCGTTGAATAGATATGGTATGCTGCACGACTTATGAATATTGACACGATTCAACAGACTGAGCTGGCCACCGCTATAGCAAAACGCCGTACCTTCGCTATCATCAGCCATCCGGATGCCGGCAAGACAACCCTCACTGAAAAACTCTTGCTGTACTCCGGCCTGATTCGCACCGCCGGGATGGTGCGCGGACGCAAAGGAGGGAAGACCGCTGCATCGGATTGGATGGGCATGGAGCAGGAGCGGGGAATCTCGATTACGGCCTCTGCGATGCAGTTTCCCTATAAACGGGCGGTTATTAACCTTCTTGATACTCCCGGCCACCAGGATTTTTCAGAAGATACCTACCGCACACTGACGGCCGCCGACAGTGCGATCATGGTGATCGATGCGGCCAAGGGGGTTGAGGCACAAACCCGAAAACTTTTTGCCGTCTGCCGGATGAGGCGCATTCCCGTACTGACGCTGGTCAATAAAATGGACTTGCCGGGGCGCCCGCCGCTCGATTTGATGACTGAAGTCGAGCAGGCGTTGAACATTCACGCCAGCGCCATCAATTGGCCGATCGGATCGGGAAGCGACTTTGTCGGCATCGTCCACCGTGATAACAGCCGGGTAGAACTCTTCAGCCGTACGGCGCACGGCGGAGCCACTAAAGTCGACGTCGACCGGATGCGATTATCTGATCTTGTCGCGAGCAATCGCGTGCCGAATGATGTGATGGCCCAGGTGCAACATGACTTGGAGTTACTCGAGATCGCAGGGAATCCCTTTTCTCGCGACCAGTTTCTCGCGGGAGAAGTAACTCCGGTGTTCTTCGCCTCGGCCCTCACCAATTTCGGCATCGAGAGTTTTTTGGATAGCTTTGTGGACTTCGCACCTTGCCCTGGTTCGAGGCCGGCTGATCGCGAGGGCGGATCGGAACTTTCCGTTGATCCGATTGAAATGCCCTTCAGCGCGTATGTGTTCAAACTACAGGCAAACATGAACCCGAAACATCGCGACAGTACGGCGTTTCTCAGAGTCTGCTCCGGTCGTTTTGAGCGCGACATGGTTGTAAAGCATCATCGCTTGGGCCGTGAGATCAGGCTGTCGCGGCCGCACAGTCTCGTGGCTCAGGAGCGGAGTACCGTCGAGGAGGCCTTCCCGGGTGACATCATCGGGATCATCAACCCCGGGGTCTTCGCCATAGGTGATACCATTTCTTTGACAGGAGGCTTCAACTACAAACCCCTCCCGCAATTTCAACCTGAGATATTCGCACGAATCCGTCCCACTGATGTCGGCAAACGAAAGACCTTCGACAAGGGCATGAAACAGATGGCGCAGGAAGGGACCGTGCAGATCATGAGTAGCCTCAACGATCTGGAGTCCTTAGTGGCTGCGGTGGGGCGGCTTCAGTTCGACGTGTTGCAGTATAGGTTGCGCCACGAATACCGGGTAGAAACCGTTCTTGATCAACTGCCATATACCTGCAGTGCATGGCTGGAAGGCGATCCGAACACGTTCAAGGCCCCCTCCGCCTCAATGGTGGTGAAAGATCAGCGGGGGAGGGTGGTTGTCCTGTTTGCTGACAATCTGATGAAGACCATCGCGCGTGATCGGAATCCGGATCACGTGCTCAGGGAGATGGGATAACAGCCTAGCCTGGTACAGAGGATTTCATCAGGCTGTCGGCTTGCGGCGGCAGGAACCCTTGGTACCCTCTATGCCGCTCAGCCAACTCCAGTACGGTGAAAGGTTGCCCCTCGACCATCTCCGGCGAGGAAAATATTTGCCGGAGTTGCCCACCTGAACCACCGACGATCTTTCCAGCAAAAACCACTCCTTTGGCTCTAAGTCGTTCTATGGCTTTCTCGATATCTTCAACACGCACCGCAACGTGGTGAAATACACCATCTCCAAAATTGTGCACCCATCCAGGAATGATGCTGGTTTTGCCTCGGTCGTCCGAATAGGCCTGATCGATGAAGAGAGCGGGATAACCGGCCTTCCGATACACCTTGGCATACCAATCGCCGTATTCGATTGTTTCATCATAAGCATAGCCGAGCACCACGAACTGCGTTGCGCGGCGGTCGATATCAAGGGTTCGCAACGTGACATGGTCGACGACGGGATAGAACCCCACTCCAGCTTCATCCAGCATCGTTTTGAGCACCTTGGCAGCACGGTTTCGCGCGACATATTCCGCGATCATGCGATCGAGCAGAGTGTCGAGCTCACGGTTCGTGTCCATAGTGATCACCTCACCCTTTTACCGTCTATGTTACTTAAGAGCCAAATTTGATCCCTTGCGCAAGCGGCAATTCGGTTCCCCAGTTGACCGTGTTGGTCTGTCGCCGCATGTAAGCTTTCCATGAGTCAGAACCCGCCTCGCGCCCTCCACCTGTTTCCTTTTCTCCTCCGAACGCCCCGCCGATCTCTGCGCCAGAGGTGCCGATGTTGAGATTCGCAATGCCGCAATCGCTGCCGGCCGCCGAAAGAAATTGTTCGCCATGCCGGAGACTATTGGTGAACATGGCTGACGACAGACCCTGAGGGACGCCATTCTGTAAGGCAATGGCTTCCTCGATCGTTCGAAAGGTCATGACGTACAAGATCGGCGCGAAGGTTTCCCGTTGGACAACAGGCCAATGATTCTGCGCACGAACGATCGTCGGTTCAACAAAATAACCGGGTCGATTCAAGACATGGCCTCCATACAGAATTTCGCCCCCTTCTTTCTTGACCTCGTCGATCGCCGATCGATAGGCCTCTACCGCAGCATGATCGATCAGGGGGCCCAGGAGCACATTCGGCTCCAAAGGATTCCCGATCTGAACTTGACCGTAGGATTGGACCAGCTTGCCGAGAAGCTCATCGGCCAGCGATTCATGAACCAGCACGCGTCGAGTGGTTGTGCAGCGTTGACCGGCTGTTCCGACAGCCCCGAACAGGATGGCCCGCACGGCCATTTTGAGATCGGCGGTCTCGTCCACGATTACCGCATTGTTGCCGCTTAGCTCGAGCAGTGTACGACCCAGTCGTTGGGCCACGACAGCGGCAACACGACGTCCGACCGGCACTGATCCGGTGAAGGAAATCAACGGCAGCCGATGGTCCTGTACCATCGTTTCGGCCAAAATGGCCTGATCAGTGATAAAGAGCGAAAAAATGCCCTCGTACCCCAGCTGTTCCATTGCCCTATTACAGATCTGTTGCACTGCAATGGCACAAAGGGGAGCCTTAGGCGAAGGTTTCCAGATCACTGTGTCTCCGGCAATTGCGGCGAGGAAAGCATTCCACGCCCAGACTGCTACAGGGAAATTGAATGCGGTGATGACACCAACCGGTCCCAAGGGATGCCACTGTTCGCTCATGCGATGGGCTGGTCGTTCCGACTGCATCGTGGAACCGTAGAGCATACGTGACTGTCACACGGCGAAATCGGCCATATCGATCATTTCTTGGACCTCACCGTCACCCTCAGCTTTGATCTTGCCGACCTCGAGCGAAACGAGGGTGCCGAGCTCATCTTTTCTCTCTCTGAGGGCCTGGCCGATGAGTCGGACCAGTTCTCCTCGCTTGGGGGCTGGGACCATTCTCCAGCTTCGAAATACCTCTTCCGATTGTTTCACAATGTATTGGTAATCGTTGACCGAGCAAGGATACACATCTGCGATCTTCTCGCCGGTGGCAGGGTTCATGGATTGGAGCAGGGGG
>NZ_CDLUDY010000244.1:0-5746 GCF_975968855.1 Petrachloros mirabilis | reverse complement strand
CCTAATTCAAGGGGATAATGCCTGCTGCCACCTCGTTCGGCAGCAAGAGCGTCACCATGGCCCGGTTCTGTTCGTCCGGTTGGATCAAGGCGAACAGCGGGATTGGCTGTGGGACGTCGTTCGGTGGAAACGCCAAGAGAGCCGGGAAGTCGATCAACGGCGACACTGTCGGGTGACTTGCTAAACGCAGCCTAAAGGCCATGAGGACATCACGTAAGCGATGAAATTGTTCCTCTTTGCCGATCGAATCGGTCGGTGCAATCCCCACTTCCCATAGAGGTTTTGTCACGGTGATTGGAAAAGAAAAGCCGAGTTGCTTAGCCGTCGTCGTGACGTCGATGAGAGTCCCGCTCGCAATCGCCTGCTTGAATGGAATGGTGGTGGGAGTCGTTTCTTGTTGAATTGAATCCCCTCGTCCCGCATCTGCAGCTAGATGCTCTCCTTCACTCCCAGTATCGGCAGTGACTGATTCGTTCTGCTCACTTTTGTTATCGGGAGGAAGGGAGGATTTGTCTGTCGGGTCTGGAGCCGCCGGCAGGACCTTCAGAATGCCGTCATAAACATTACGAGCCCGATCAGACCACTTGGGATTAAATGGACGGCCCGAAAAAGCCGCCTCTGCCGCTTTTTTCTCGTCGTGAGTTAGCACATCAGGAAGCAATTTGTCGTCCATGCACACAGAGATAAACCGCACATGAGAGAAGTCAAGAGAGGATGGAGACTAATCTTTAAGGGGTCTTCCCCTTGTCTCTGGTGCGAACAATAGTACGATTAGCCCGAGGAGATAAATCAAGGCGACAGTACTTGCGGCTCGACCGAATGTGCCAAAAGTCGTGACAAGCCAGCCGGTGAGGAATGGTGAGGCGGAAGCCAGAACGCGGCCGGCATTGAAGCAGAATCCGGCTCCTGTGGCGCGGAGTCTCGTTGGGTACAGTTCGGGAAGGTAAATCGGGAATCCGCTGAAGATTCCATTGTTGAAAAAACCCAGTATGGGCAATAACATCAAGACGCCTGAGTAACTTTCTGGTAGGAGGTACGTGGTCGGCAACATGAGCAAGCTCCCGACACACATAAAAGCAAAAGTCGTCCGGCGGCCGAAACGATCGGCAAGCGGACCGAATCCGAGGTATCCGAAAATCGCTCCGGCATTAAGTGCCATGATTGCATAGCTGACGTTCTTTGTGTGGACGGATGGATCCTGCCCTTTGAATTCGGGCAATTCGTGCACGAGAGTCGGTGCCCAGTTCGTGGAGCCCCATAAACCAAACACGGCGACAAAGGACAAGGCTGATCCCACGAGAGTGGCACGGCGGAGATCCCCTTCAAAGATTGCCGAAATAGGAATTGCTTCCCCGCGGTGTGCATGGGTCCAACGTTCCGGCTCCTTTACCCACCAGCGAACGAACAGGGCAACGAATGCGGGCAAGATCCCGACCAGGAATAAACCTCTCCATCCGTAAGCGTCTTTCAGGGCGAGATTGACTGTTGCCGCCAAAAAAAAGCCGGCAGCCCAAGCCGATTGTAAGATCCCGGCGGCTTTCGCACGTTTGTCCTCCGGCCAGGTTTCAGCCACGATGGCCGCGCCTGCGGCCCATTCGCCGCCGATCCCGAGGGCAGTGAGAAATCGATAGATCGCCAGGTGCCACCAGTCATGCGAAAGGGCAGCGGCTCCGGTGAAGACTGCGTAGATGATGATTGTAGCAATGAGCACCTTTGTGCGTCCGAAGCGGTCGGCCAGAATGCCAAATGTGATACCGCCGATAGCCCAACCGATAAGGAAAATAGAAAAGATGATGCCGCCATACCAACCGATCTGCTCCGTGGTCGGCGGGTCAGCGGAGGAACGGAGTAACTCGTGCAACGCCGGATGGAGCACGATGGCATAGATGGTTGCATCCATCGCATCGAACACCCAGCCCAGCCAAGCGACAAAAAGTACCAGCCATTGGTAGCGGGTGACGCCGTGAGACCAGGAAGATGCTCTCACCATGGCTGGCCGTAAAGAACGATCGTCAGCGTAACGACGTTGAGTGAGTCGTGAAAAGTGAAAAGCGCGGACATAGATCGCGCAAGGCTAAGGCTGTTGAGCACGGGAGTCAAGATGAAGGGAGCCGGAATAGCATGGTATATTCGCCTTCATGCCACGAGTCGACTATTACCGGGTTCTGGGGGTTTCGCGGGAATCGACCGACGAAGCGATTAAAAAAGCCTACCGGAAACTCGTCTTCGAACATCATCCGGATCGAAATCCCGACAGCCGAGAAGCTGAGGCCAGGATCCGTGAAATCAACGCCGCCTATGAAATAATAGGCGATCCGGAAGCGAGGCGGAATTACGACCGGCTCAACTGGGGGGATGAGTTCGCTCCTGACGTTGTCGATGTCTCCGTCATTCTTGAAGAGATGGGGAAGAAGCTCTTCGACGAAGGAAGGAAAGAAGTCTTTGCCCTGCTTATTAAGGATGTGAAACGGATCAAGGATGAACTGGCTTTGATAAGAGAACGAACAGTTATTGAACAGGGTTACGATTCATTCAGAGAATCGATCATCTATCAGCGGGGGCGTGAGGTAATGGAGGAACTGATTACGGATGAAATGCAAGCGCGCAGAAAGCGGCTCGTTGATGTAGCTACACAAATGATGATTTCTCAGGGTGTCGTAGGCAAGAACGACGAGGAAGGAATCCGTTCGCTTCGCAGCAACTTGGATGAGGAGTTTCAGAAGGGGCGCTTACACGGGTTTGCCACGGCATTGGAGCTGTTTTACGAAAGACGGTAGTAAGGAGGTAGAAGTTTCAAAATAAGAAGTTAAGAGCGAAACGTTGAAGTGCTAGAGCGTAGGCCGGCGTACTTCTTATATTGCGTTTTTACTTCTTCGAAAGTATTCCTGCCACAAATCGGCCCGCTTTCATGACCCCAATAATTCTGCTGCAGTCTCTGAGGAGTGCAATTTTCTTCAGCGGGTTTCCCTCGAGCAGGACAAGATCCGCAATTTTTCCTCTCTCGAGTGTGCCGACCTTGTCCTGAATTCCGATTAACCGGGCCGCCTGAGACGTTGAGGCGAGAAATGATTCCATCAGACTCATACCGAGGGCGACCATTCGTTCGAGTTCCTGCGCGTTGTCGCCGTGGTAATTAAAAGGTGTGCCTGCGTCCGTACCCATAGCAATTAAGAGCCCACGCTGATAAGCCCGCTTGAAGCTGGCCTGGTGGTGCTTCGTCATAGACTTGGCCTTCTCTAGCGCGCTTTCAGGAATGCCGCAGCCTCGACGGCACGCGGCTGTTGTGGCGAGCGCGGAGAGTGTCGGGACCATATAGACGCTACGGCGCTCCATGAGCGAAGCCGCTTCCTCATCCATGAGAGTGGCGTGTTCGATTGAATGGACGCCGGCAAGGACGGCGTTTTTCATGCCTGAGGACCCATGGGCATGGGCAGCAACCTTCAACCCCGCCCGCTTTGCCTCGTCGACAGCGGCCTGTAATTCCTCAACCGTCATCTGTGCCTGATTCGGGGAAGTCCCGGGTGTGAGGACGCCTCCTGATGCGATCACTTTAATCACTTCCGCACCTGCGGCGATCTGGGAACGGACGATTTCGCGAACCTGCTCGACTCCTTCAACCTCCTGTCCGATGAAGCGGGCGTGCCCGCCGATCATGCAGATGGCGAGGCCGGCTCCGACAATGCGAGGGCCCGAGGTAAGGCCATTCTCGATGGACCGTTTGAGGGAGAAGATTGAATGGTCGCGCGAACCGACATCGCGAACGGTCGTGACACCAGCCTCTATCGTTTGTCGTGCCGCTTGGCTCGACTTGAGCAAAGTCTCTGTAGGCGTTTCCTGCTCGATAGCCTGCACGACATCCGGCTCTCCTCCGAGGGACAGGTGGACGTGGCAATCGATCAGGCCCGGTAGGACCGTGAATCCTCGGCCATCGATTCGCGTCGCGCCGCGTGGGACTGATATCGACTTGCTGGGGCCGGCCGCGTGTATGAGTTCGTTACGGATTATAACTGTGGCCCTTTCGATGCACTGCCCGTTGCCATCGATGAGTCTGGCATGCTGGATGGCAACCACCACGTCCTTACTCTCCGATCGGGAAAGTAATGATGATGCCGCCCATGACGTCGTCGAGCTCGAAATCGCGCCTGGGGCTGTTGGGGTGCTTGTTGTGGCAGTCCACGCACGCTTGTGAGATCGCGCGGTCGGCATAGATGGCTTGAAAGAATCTGGTTTCTCCGCGTTTGATGATTCCGTAATGGGGCTTCGATGGATCCTTCTGGACTGCTGTAAGGCCTTGTCGTTCGAGATCGCTGTTCGGGGCATTCCAGGCATAGATGGGAGTCAAGCTGGCGAGTCGAAACGAAAAATTGAGGTTCTTGAGGGCGACGAGTCGACCGGATTCCATCATGTATTGTGCAGGAAGTGGGACGCCGCGCTCGTTTTTCCAATGCTCATGGGCCTCGATGCCTTCACCTTGTAGTTTTACCACGACGTTGTCCGTGTAGTTGTTGCGGTTAGCCTCCAGAACCGCGTGAATGTACGCAGCGGCTTTTTCCGGGGACACTTGATCGGATTTCATTTGATTAGCGAGTGCAATGGCGAAAATCCAATAGGCAACGACGGCGACGAATCCGCATGCGCCGCCTCCGAGGGCCCACAGGAGAGGTTTGTTGCTCATAGAATTGCTCGACCTCCAATTAGGAACGGGCAGCGGCATATGATTGCTCGGCCGCCTGCAATGCAACACCCGGCGTGGTCAGCCAGCCGTGGTGAAGGAATATCGTTTCTAACGCGTTTAGCAACGTCAGGACGTTCGCTTCATTTGAAGATTCTCCCATGAGACCGATTCGCCAGACTTTGCCCTTGAGCGGGCCCAAACCTCCGCCGATTTCAATTCTGAATTGGGACAGGAGTTGCGCCCTAATATCCGCTTCAGGAATGTGACTTGGAACGGTGACGCAATTGAGCACCGGCAGCCGCTGACCCGGTGGAGGGAGGGGAGTCAAGCCCAACGTCTCAAGACCCGCGAGGAGCGCTTCACTGTGGACCCGGTGTCGTTTAAATCGGGCAGGCAATCCTTCTTCCTCGACCAGTCGCAAGGCTTCCCTGAGCGCATAAAGCATCGAAATGGGTGCCGTGTGGTGATAAGTCCTTGTGCCTTCAGTCCAATAGTCGGCGACGAGAGCCATGTCAAGATACCAACTTTGACAGGGAGTGCGACGCTGCTTGACAACGGCCAAAGCCCGTTCGCTCATGGTGAAGGGCGATAATCCTGGCGGACAACTCAAACATTTTTGGCTGCCGCTGTAGCACACATCGATACCAGTTCGATCGACTTCGAGAGGAATGCCGGCCAGTGATGTCACCGCATCGACGATGAACAGCGCGCCGTGCCGACGGCATATTGTTGCGACATCGTCGAGTGGCTGCCAGACTCCGGTGGAAGTCTCTGCATGCACGATCGCGACGGCCTTGACCGGTCCAGATCGGCGAAGCGCCTGCTCGACTGCGGCAGGGTCGATGGCCGTTCCCCAAGGGGCTTCTATCGGTATAGGTTTCCCTCCGCACCGTTCAACAACCGAAGCCAACCTTGTTCCAAAGACGCCATTAAGGCCGACGATAACGGCATCGCCCGGTTCGACCACGTTCACGATCGAAGCCTCCATCCCGGCGGATCCGGTCCCTGATATGGCGATGGTAAAGCGATGGTCGGTCTGAAAGATATGACGAAGCAGGCTCTGAATCTCGT
>NZ_CDLUDY010000243.1:0-12272 GCF_975968855.1 Petrachloros mirabilis | reverse complement strand
CCGGTCACGATATGGCGAAGGGAAGGAGATGCCGAGGAGGATCGTTTGGATATTGAGGATGGGGTGGAGTCAGGCTGCGCCTGATACCAGGTATCAAACGAGATTGAGGCAACCCTGCGAGAGAGGTCTTGAGCCGTGGCTAGCCTAACATCCTCGACCTACCTCGATGGTACTTCGTGTAGTGCCTTTCACATGCCTCTGGATTCGTCTGGCTCGCCTTCCCTGCCTAAAGAAAGCAATGTCAGCATGGGGAACGGGAGCAGACTCAGCAACATGAACCACAGCAGCATCGACATAGACAGCCTCCGTGATGTGGAAACTGTTTTGAATAAATGCAACGTCGAGGCCAACTGGCACGACCTTCAACCATGATTCAAACCTTAATAATCTTCAAATCTTCGGTCCGGTTCCAGAAAAGTCGGTTCTCTAGAAGTCCGTTTCAATGCCAATTCAGCCTCAGTGGGGCCGGAAAATGCCGGCATGTTGCCGTAGATTTCATCCTGCGTCCGTAGGGGAGTGGTCGCTCGAAAAGCTCCGCCACGAAGGGAGATCTTCGTGCCGCGACGACGACGAGAAACGCAGGCGCCAATCCACACGTCAGCAGCTGCGGGGTCATTTTGTCGAGTGATCAGGTAGATTGGAAGAAATGACACCATCGCCCAACTTCGTCCAGCGATCCACGAGAAGCATAAGGGCGAGGAGCGGGAAAGGAACAAGAATGACAAGCACGATTGTCATGAGCGGTGAGATGCCGGTTCTCATTCTTACGTCGTGCAACAGGCGGTTTAACGTGTCACGCATGTCCTTACTTTGTGCAATGCCAGGGCCAGCCCCCTAACCACAAAGGTGGGGCAGTTGAACCAATTGAAAGTTCTATGTGATTCAGCTTCCGTCGGGAGAGTTGAGGCTCAGAGAAGCGCACGGCGAAGAAAACGAGTAAAAACCGACGGCAAAATGCGCCATGCGACGAGATTTGCATCCCCCTCTTGAAGGGGAGAATACGGATTTGAGTTCGGTTATTGATTCCGGATCGGTTGCGATCGGAGCGGTGGCAGTGCTTGTGAAGGGATTCTGGACGTTGTCCGTCGAGTTCAACACTGTGTCCATCTCCAAGCAGCTGGCCGGTACGAGGCTGTAACATCTCGAGTTGCCCTACTGGGCCAGCGGCGTAACGAACACTCAGCAAATCAATTGTCAGACACGGGCGAGCTGTCGACGGGGAGATTGCCCGTGTTCTTTAGGGCTTATGGATAAAGATGTCGATGGAGAAGATGGCCTGCCGAGGACGGAATCGAGAGACGACAAGTTGGCTTGGCAGGACCATTTGTAGTTGCCGGCGAATCGAGTCAGCCCTTCAAGGATGGGCGTACCAAGTCGAAATGGATTTCGGAAAGTTCCTTGTCAGCGGTTCATTGATCCCACAATTCATTGGTTCAAGCTCGCTTTTCTGTAGAGATATGCGTATCCTCGCTAGTATAAGAACCGACCGAACCTTTGCGGTTCAGAATCGTTAGTGTGAGAGTGCGGCAACTAAGCCACAGAGCGAATCAAGCCACAAGCGAAAAAGGAAATGGAGGACGCAACATGAACAGAAGAGGCTTTTGGTTGGGACTCGCTGTTGGAACCATCTTCACGTGCATGCTCGGTCAATGGGTACTTCACGCCGCAAGCAAGGAGACGGATCAGCCCATGGGTATCTCCCCCGAACTTGTTGCCGATTATGTGCATAGCGTGGTCCAGGCTGATCGAACGTTTTACGAGACTGAGATTGTGGAGCGGATGCAGATGCGGGGCCTCGTCTTTGCCTCTGAAAACTGGAGGGACTCCGGAGATCTTCCTTTGCCCGCGCAGTTCTTGCTCGAATCCGGGCGGCTCGTGGCCAAACATGGAAGTGGAATTCAATTCCGGCTGATCAGCAGTTGGGCTATCAACAAAAAAAATCTTCCAGCGACGAAGTTCGAAGAGGCCGGGCTGGTGCAGCTGCTTGCGAATCCCGGGAGTCCTTACTCAGGGTACACGACCGATGGCAAGAGGCGCGTTTTTCAAGCCCTCTATCCGGATAAGGCCGTGACTCAGAAATGCGCAGATTGCCACAACGTCCATCCGAGAAGTCCCAAGAGGGACTTCAAGGCCGGAGACGTGATGGGAGGAGTGCTGGTCACAATTCCGCTGCCCCGTTAAGAATGGGCAACGGAATATGAAAGGCTTTTGTCAGCACCATACGAGGCGGGACAGGCAGACCGTAGAAATGCTGTTCGTTAAGACCAGCGGTCGAACGGCCCAGCGAACATCTGTGCTGCCCCAGACCTACTGAAAGGAGCTGGCGTCCGGATAAGCGGCTCCCTAAAGGTTAGGAATAATGTGGTTTCGTCATCGTATTCACTCATCCGAGCCCCAATAATACTATCCCAATTCTTCACGTTAGCCATGGTAAGCGGTTCGGTCTTTTCAGAAGGCACCACTAGTTCAGCTTTTCATTTCTGACTGAAGTGGATTTAGCAAATAGAAAGCTGCTGGTCCGTTCTCTTCCTTTGCCTTTATGCTAGGATACACGCATGAAAGTGGCTGTGAATCTGCTCTGGGTCCTGCTTGCCATCCTTGGTGCTGTCGCTCTCGCCTTCGTCACTGGCCTTGTGAATCCCACTGAGAAAGTAAATGGGCTGTGGTTGGTGGTGGCGGCGGGATGTATCTATGTGCTGGCCTATCGATTTTACGGTCGCTGGCTGGCGCAACGGGTTACCGAGCTCAATAACCAGCGTGTCACCCCTGCAGTGCGGTTGAACGACGGAGTGAATTTCCATCCCACCAATAGAGTCGTGCTCTTCGGTCATCACTTCGCGGCCATCGCGGGTGCAGGACCATTATTGGGGCCAGTGTTAGCCGCGCAGTTCGGGTTTCTCCCCGGTTTTCTCTGGCTGGTTATCGGCGCGGTGTTGGCGGGCGCAGTACAGGATTTCATCATCCTGGTGGCGTCGATGCGGCGGAACGGGCGTTCACTCCCGGAGATTGCGAGAGATGAACTGGGCTCGCTCACTGGCACGGCAACAGCAGTGGCAGTGCTCTTTATTGTAGTGGTGGCGTTGGCGGGGCTGGGCTTCGCGGTGGTGAATGCACTGTATCATAATGCCTGGGGGACCTTCACGATCGCGATGACGATTCCCATCGGTTTCATCATGGGCTTCTATCTACAGAAGTTTCGTCCTGGTGCGGTGGCGGAGGTATCGATCCTTGGCATATTGCTCCTGATCGCGGCGGTGCTGTTCGGGCGTGTCGTCGCGCAGTCATCGTTCGCCTGGCTCTTCGAGTTCGACAAACCGGCGCTGGTGTGGCTGCTCGCTGCCTATGGATTTCTGGCTTCGGTTTTACCCGGGTGGATGCTCTTGGTTCCGCGCGGGTATCTCTCCACTTTCATGAAACTGGGTGTGGTGTTCTTGCTCGGTTTCGGCGTGATCCTCATGGCGCCGACGATTGAGATGCCGCGGGTGACAACATTTGCAAATGGCGGTGGACCAATTATCCCCGGCACGCTGTTTCCTTTCTTGTTCATCACGATCGCCTGCGGGGCCGTGTCCGGGTTCCATTCGCTGGTGTCCTCCGGCACGACGCCGAAGATGATCGAGCAAGAGTCCCAGGCGATGGTGGGTTATGCGGCGATGCTCTTGGAAAGTTTTGTCGGCTTGATGGCGTTGATCGCGGCCTCGGTGCTGATCCCCGGCGATTATCTGGCCATTAACACGACCCTTTCAGCCGATGTACTGACGGCGATGGGTTTTGCGCCAGAACGAGTCGGGGAGTTGTCGCAACTGGTCGAGGTGGACGTGGCGGGCCGGCCTGGCGGGGCTGTATCGCTGGCAGTCGGGATGGCCTCGATCTTCGCGGCGCTGCCGGGTATGGCCGGGCTGATGGCCTACTGGTATCAATTCGCACTGGTGTTCGAAGCATTGTTCATTCTGACGACGATCGATACGGGGACCCGTGTTGCGCGCTACCTGATTCAGGAAATGGCGGGGCGAATCTATGAGCCTTTCCGCCTGATTAATTGGATGCCCGGCGTGTTGTTGAGCAGTGGATTGGTGGTGGGGGCCTGGAGCTACTTGATTGGCACGGGAAGCATTTCGACGATCTGGCCGATGTTTGGCGCGGCGAACCAGTTGTTGGGGACATTGGCGCTATGCATCGGGACGACCGTCCTGATCAAGATGTGGAAATCGCCGTACCTCTGGGTGACGGCGCTGCCGATGGTCTTTGTGGGCGCGATCACGCTGACGGGTTCTTATGAGATGTTCTGGATGTTCCTTAAGAAGGCGGCAACCTTGGCCTCCGGGCAGGCTTTTGCGCTCTATCTTGATGCGGTATTGGTGGCGGCGGTGGCGATTTTGGGCGTGATCGTCTTGAGCGACAGCATGAGGCAGTGGTATGGCTACGTGGTGTTGAAGAAGCCATTTACGAGCAGTGAGGTGGTAGTACTGGCCGGTGGTGGATCCGCTCGGAAGATGCAGACGGCGATTTGCGATCGTGATGAGAAGCGGGTGTTCAAGTTGCCACATGGAACGGGATGTTGCTGATGGCAGCCTGGTTGCCATGCCGCCTGCATCTAGGGAAGGTGGAATAAAGAGGAGGAGATTGTGGCTGATCAGTTTTCCTTCGATGTCGTGTCGGAAGTACATATGCAGGAGTTGAAGAACGCACTTGATCAGGCGACAAAGGAGATCAAGCAGCGGTTCGATTTTAAAGATTCGAAGACGGAGATCACGCTCAAGGAAAAAGAAAAGGAGTTAGTCGTTATCTCTGATGACGACTATAAGCTCAAGGCAGTACAGGAGATCATCAAGGCTAAGTGCGTGAAGCGAGGGGTCTCACTCAAGGCTTTTGACTACGGAGCAGTGGAGCCGGCGCTGAGCGGAACGGTGAGGCAAACGGCGAAGATTCAGAGCGGGCTAGCGTCTGATAAAGGGAAGGAGATTACGAAGGCAATCAAGGATTCGAAGCTGAAGGTACAGGCGCAGATTCAGGGTGAGCAGGTGCGGGTGCTGAGCAAGAGCAAGGATGAGTTGCAGTCGGTGATCGCGTTGTTGAAAGGTAAAGATTTCGGGGTCGATCTCCAGTTTACGAATTACCGCTAGTGCAGGATGCTGAAACGGATCCTAAACTGCGTTCTCATTCGATCGTCTGCCTCGACATGCAGAACGGAGCACTTCTTGGTTTCCGATCCTCGCTGCGGCCTTGTTGGCGGCCTTGTTGGATGAGCCGTTTGATTATCCTAAGTAATTTCATGGACATCATTTCATGGGAAATTTCACCGCGCTCCTCCTCGTGATCCTCGCTTCTCTCGTCGGCTGCGATCGCAGCGATCCGATCGTCCTCATCCAGCTGCATCCGAAGAATCCTGACATCATCTACATCGCGACGAACGACTACATTTATAAATCTCGTGATCGGGGGGAGACGTGGACGAACCTCTCAAAAGGGATGAGCCATTCGCGGGTGATCGCAATGGCGGTCGATCCGGTTTATCCGGCGACCGTCTATGCCGGTACGAAAGGCGATGCAGTATACAAGAGCCATGATGGCGGGCAGCGGTGGGTTTCGATGCGCACGGGTTTGGACGATGCGACGATTTCTTCGGTAGTCAACCAATTCGTCTTCGATCCGGCAGATAGCAATCATATCTTTCTCGCGACCACGATGGGTGTATTTGAGACGAAGAATGGCGGAGAAAACTGGACGAAGCGGATGGACGGGATGAAGGAAGTGCTGATGGTGGTATCACTCGGTATGGATCCGACGCGCTCTGCGATCTTATACGCGGGCACGAGCGGTGGGGTCTATAAATCAATCGATCAGGCCGGGCATTGGGAGAAGGTGAACAACGGTCTGGTGCCGGAGGATATGCTGAAGACCTCTCGTGCGCTGAACGTGACGGCGATCCATGTCGATCCCTTCGAACCTGAGACAGTGTACGCGGCGACGCTGACTGGTGTGTACAAGACGACCGACGGGGCGAAGTCCTGGCAGCGCATCGGCGAGTCTCTGGCGGATCAGATGATCATTGCCATGGTCCTTGATCGGTCGAGGAAAGGCGTGATCTACATTACAGGTCGAGACGGTGTGCATCGGAGCGAGGACGGTGGGGTTACGTGGAAGACGATCAATAACGGCTTCACCACGACCAACGTGCGCTCGATCGCACAAAGTGCGACGGATCCGAAAATCTTTTATGCAGGCACGAACGGTAGCGGTTTGTATCGCAGTAAAAATGCTGGCGAAACATGGGAAGTGGTTCCGGCTCTTAGTAATACAGCGGTTGCGCGTTAAGTTGCATCGGCGGGAGCTGTAGAGTTAGCGAGATTGCAAGGTGGAGCCCGCATTCGATGAGCCGAGGTTTGAGCCGACGCTTGAATCGGATATGCTCGATCCGACGGTCGATCGTTGCAACGTGGAACTGACGCTTGAAGACGTATCTTGGTTCAGCGAGGAATCACCGATTGCCGCCCCTGCCCGACCGGTCACTCCGATCTCAAAGCCTGTTGAGCCGCTTGCTCCAATTTCAGTGCTGCTTCGAGGGGATGTTCCGATATCTTGGCCGGTCAATCCTTCTAATCCGATCCCTGTACCGGATTTAGGGCTTCGTCCAATACTGGGGCCGGCGGCTGGAGCGACCCCGATCTCCGTGCCGGTTTTGGCGCTCCCCGCTAGGTTCGGCACATGGATGTCTCGCTCGAGGGACTCTTCCATTTCACGAATTGCGTTGGCCTCACGCCCCGCTTCTTCGAAGTCTAGAGTACTCCGCCTGTTGGATCGTTCACTGATCTCTTCCAACCGTGTGCGGAGTGTCCTTAAATCAGCTCTGGCCCTGGCCACCGGCGAGATCATCTCTCGCAGCATTATCCCTCTCGACACAAAAGAATGGTTCGACAGATTGGCTTGTGCAAAGGAGAGTAGTTCCCCGACTTCCTCTCCAAGGTCTTCCACCTGCCGCAATTCGTTCAAGTCCATTTTGCAGCAGGCGAGAAAGCGGCGGTATTTGGTGAGGAAAGCTGAGACCTCCTGTTGGAGATTTTCAACCTTATAGTCCCGGGGAGGTTTCCCACCGGCGTTTCGGTTTCCGTCGGGCTCTCTCTCCTCGACGAGTGGAACGCAGCCGGGCTCCCTCGTGGCTGAATATTGTTGGTCGCCCTTTCGGTCCTGACAATAGTACAGAGGTGACGCGGCAAATAAAGAATCTCCTGCAGGGCCCATGAGGGCAGCCGCAGAGGTCAGAATCGCCACAGTGAAAATGCGTGTTGCGGTTGACGGCATAATTTTATTGTCGTCTCTGATTAGACCCTTGTCAATGAAACGATAGAACGTTGCATGCTTGGACGCTTCTTGAATGGACCTGAACAATCGGCTAGGCTGCGGCCCTCTTCGAGCCGTAGAGGGGGGATGGTGCGATGCCAGTGATCACGATCGAGGATGCCGCTCAGCATGTGGGAGAGGATGTGACTCTCCGCGGTTGGCTGCGAAGCCGGCGTGACAGCGGGAGGTTGCATTTTCTAACCATTCGGGATGGAACGGGCGATATGCAGGCCGTCGTCAGCAAGAAGGCCGTAGGGGATGAACAATTCGCGATTTCGGCCGTTCTCACGCAAGAGTCTTCGATGATCGTGAATGGAAGATTGAGGGAGGACAATCGTGCGCCTGGCGGTTACGAGTTGGACGTGAGTCATATCGAGGTGGTGCAGATCGCCGCGCCCTTTCCGATTCAACCCAAGGACCATGGCGTCGGATTTCTGATGGAGCATCGGCACCTCTGGCTGCGCTCCCACAGGCAACACGCGATTCTTCGTATCCGCCACGAGATCATCCGCGCCAGCCGGAATTTTTTTGATGATCGAGGGTTTGTTCTTGTCGATTCACCGATTTTCACGCCCAACGCCTGCGAGGGAACGACGACGCTCTTTCAAACTCAATACTTCGATGAAATGGCCTATTTGACGCAGAGCGGGCAACTCTATAGCGAAGCCACAGCCGCTGCATTCGGCAAGGTCTACTGTTTCGGGCCGACGTTTCGTGCGGAGAAATCGAAAACGCGCCGGCATCTGATGGAATTTTGGATGGTCGAGCCCGAGGTGGCCTTTGCACAGTTGGCCGACATGATGGAGTTGGCGGAGCAGTTCCTAGGAATGATCGTCCAGCGCGTCCTCGAAACGAGGCGCAGGGAACTGGCCGTGCTTGAGCGCGACGTTTCAAAACTCGAACGCGTGCTCCCTCCGTTCCCTCGTGTGACCTATGAAGAAGCGATCGGCATTCTTCAGGAGAAGGGCAATCCGACGAGGCTCGGTGACGATTTCGGCGGTGACGAAGAAACGATTCTCTCGAGCCAATTCGATCGCCCCGTCATCGTGCATCGTTATCCTGCTGTACTCAAGGCTTTTTACATGCAGCCGGATCCTGAACGTTCCGATCTAGCGCTGTGCATGGATGTGCTCGCGCCCGAGGGGTATGGTGAAATCATCGGTGGTGGGCAGCGAATTCACGATTTGGAGTTGTTGCGCACGCGCTTAGAGGAACATCATCTCGCCGAGGAAGCTTTCAAGTGGTATCTTGACCTGCGGCAATACGGTTCAGTGCCCCACGCGGGATTCGGGATGGGTATTGAGCGGGCTGTCGCGTGGATTTGCGGACTCGAACACGTTCGCGAGACGATTCCATTTCCTCGCATGCTTTACAAACTCTACCCCTGACGCTGTTCCGCACGAAATTGCGTCTCCAGTGGTGCCTAATCCCCAGGATTTCGATCCGGTGATCTGAGGCTATATCCGGCGCAGTCTCCGATCGAAATACGGCTTTTTAGAAGTCCTCGATAAACGCCATAACCCCATGAATTTCCTATTGACAAGCTTAGGACGAAGAGTATACTGCGCCATCGAGTGGGAGAAAGTGGGCAGAGATGGGGCCTGGAATCCTGTGGTGAGTATTGGGCATGCGCCTGTTCTGCTTTCGGAAGTATCGTATTGGCTCAATCCAAAACCGGGGCAAATCTTTCTCGATTGCACGGTGGGATATTGTGGGCACGCGGAGAAGATTCTTGAAGCGAGCACTCCCGGCGGAATTGTCATTGGGATCGACCGCGATCAACGGGCTGTTGATGCAGGGAAAGCAAAGTTGTTCCGGTTCGGCAATCGAGCCGACCTCACTCATGGGCATTTTGTGGAACTAAAACGACATCTCATCGAGCGAGGCATTGAACAGGTGCATGGTGTCTTGTTCGATTTGGGGGTTTCCTCTCCCCAGCTTGAAGATCCTGCGCGTGGATTTAGTTTTCAGAGCGAAGGTCCGTTGGATATGCGCATGGATCAATCCACCGGTCAGACGGCGGCTGATATTGTAAATGAAGTGAAGGAATCGGACTTGGCCGACATGATTTATCAATTCGGAGAAGAACGGTATTCGCGGCGTATTGCGCGTGCCATCGTTCGTGCGCGTGCTGATCATCCGCTTGCCACCACGAGTCAGCTTGTGTCTGTGATCGAATCCGCGGTTCCCGCACATTACCGACGCAGCCGACTTCATTGTGCAACGCGCACCTTTCAGGCGCTTCGCATTGCCGTCAACGAGGAATTGGAGCGACTCCAACCGGCTCTAGAAGATGCCGCTGACGTATTGGCTCCCGGCGCAAGGCTCTGCGCCATTTCGTTTCACTCGCTCGAAGATCGTATCGTGAAACATACCTTCCGGTCGCTTGCGGTGCAGAGTAACGGTGAGTTGAGGATTGTGACGAAACGCCCACAATTGCCATCGCAGGAAGAGATCGATCGCAACCCCCGATCGCGTAGCGCGAAGCTGAGGGTGATTCAAAGAATCGAACAGGAGGGACATGCATGAAAGCCATCGCTTTCTTGGCTGGGCTCTGTCTGGTGTTCTTATTCGTTTGGGAACGTGTCGATGTTGTTCGCGTTGGGTACCAGATCGAACGGCTGAAGGCTCAAAAGTTGTTGCTCGAGCGGGAGCGTGATCAGCTTCAAGTAAAATTTTCAGCGCTGACTGCACCTGAACGAATTGCCAGGGTGGCGACAGACAAGTTGGGATTGACTCCTCCGCAGCAGGGGCAAGTTCTCATGGTTCATCTGCAAACTGAACAGCCGATGCAGGTCTCTCCTGTGATTTCTTCCGAGCCTGTACGAATTGCCAGAACTACGTCTAGCGGAAGGACTGGGAAATAGCCATGGGCCCCTCCCGATTCCGTCGGTACGTCGTGTTGCTCCTCATGCTATGCGGGTTCGGTATTATTTTGTTCCGCCTCGTAAACCTGCAAGTCTTGCAAGCAGCGGAGCTAACCGCCCGGGCTGATCGTCAGCATCAAAAAAGCGTCACACTGGAAGGTGCGCGTGGATCCGTGACGGACCGGCATGGAAAAGTGCTGGCGATGAATATGGAAGTGCCTTCGGTGTTCGGCGTGCCCACGTCTTTAGACAATCCGTCCTCCGTCGCCCGCTCCCTTTCCCCGATTCTTCGTGTGCGGCGCGGGGAGATCGAAAGGAAGCTGCGTCAGGACAAACATTTCGTGTGGCTGGCTAGAAAGGTTGAACCGGAACAAGGCAGGAAGCTCGAGCAGTTGTCGATAGACGGCATTGGGACGGTAATGGAGGGGCGGCGTTTCTATCCGAAAGGGCCCCTGCTGGCCCATCTCTTAGGCTTCGTCGGCATGGATGGTCAGGGGCTGGAAGGGCTTGAGCGTCGGTACGATTCGAATTTGTGTGGTGAGAAACGCGTGACGATTCTCCAGCGCGATGCATTGGGACGCACCGTGTTTCCAAAGGGTTTGTCGCAGCAAACTCCAACGCCTGGGGGGACACTGACGCTCACGATCGACGAAGTCATTCAGTTCATTGCCGAGAAAGAATTGGAGGAAGCGGTCAATCAAGCCCGCGCTATAGGCGGTACTATCATTGTTATGGAACCACAGACAGGGGCGATTCTCGCCATGGCCGTCAGCCCAAGATTCAACCCAAATAATGTGTCGAACCTAACTCCTGACCGCTGGCGCAATCGCGCCTTAACCGATACCTATGAACCCGGTTCGACAATGAAGGTGATCGTTGCGGCTGGTGCGCTCGAAGAAAAGGTGATGAGACCAGGGTCGATGATCTTCGGCGAGAACGGGCGGATGACGGTCGCGAATACGACCATTCATGATCATGAAAAGCTTGGATGGATGACTTTCTCACAGATGCTGCACAAATCGAGCAACATCGGCGCTGCGAAAACCGGAATGTTGCTCGGTGAACAGCGGCTCTACCGATACCTCCAATTGTTCGGCTTCGGTCAGAAGACGGACATTGATCTTCCGGGCGAGGTGAGCGGATTGCTGAAATCACCGAAGGAATGGGGGCGTCGGAGCTTGGCATCGATCTCGATGGGTCAGGAAATCGGGGTTACTCCCTTGCAGATGGTGTCGGCGGTTGCGGCGGTGGCGAACAACGGGGTCTTGATGAAGCCCTACGTTGTCGCCGAGATCCGCGATCATAGGGGGCAGGTAGTGAAAGAGACGTTACCACAAGTCAAGCGCCGACTGATTTCTCCCGGAACGGCGACGACGCTCACGACGATTTTGGAAGGTGTCGTCACTAATGGAACAGGAACTAAGGCTGCGATCCCTGGGTTTCGAGTAGCCGGCAAGACAGGAACGGCGCAGAAAGTCGATCCACAGACCGGAACCTATTCAAAGAAGCAGCTTATCGGTTCATTCGTGGGTTTCGTGCCTGCCGATGCGCCGCGACTGGCGATGATCGTCGTCATCGACGAACCGCAAGGGGAAGGGTGGGGGGGCGTTGTCTCTGCTCCCGTCTTTCAACGCGTCGGGGAACAGGTGCTGACCTATTTAGGAGTTTCGCGGGATGATCAAGTGAAGATTGCCATGGTTGGACGAGAGTAAGTGCAGGCATGAAAGAGCGGGCTCCTACGGTCGCGCAACTGATTCCGGCCCTCAACGGAAAGGTCGATATAGTTGAGCAGCGCGGCTCCATGGATCGCATGGTAACGGCGATCGCGGATGATTCTCGTGCGGTAACGCCGGGCAGTCTTTTTATCGCCGTCAAAGGGGAGCACGCAGACGGCCATCAGTTTGTGCCGCAGGCGATAAAAGCCGGAGCTGTCGCAGTGATGGCCCAGGAGTCTGTGGAGACTGGCTCCATTCCTCTGGTTCTGGTGGCTGATTCGCGGAAGGCATTGGGGCTGATCGGCGGTCGTTTCTACGGCGATCCCTCGTCGCATCTCGCCATGGTCGGTGT
>NZ_CDLUDY010000242.1:0-12681 GCF_975968855.1 Petrachloros mirabilis | reverse complement strand
CGTTCGCCTGTCACCGGCACGATCGAATCGCTCTCGACGGTGACGGGCCAAGTGCTGTTGCGTGAGCCTCCGAGGATTCTCGATCTGCTCGCCTACATCGACGGAACCGTTGTTGAGGTCATCCAACAACAGGGTGTTGTCGTAGAGGCCTCTTGCAGTTTGGTCCAGGGTATTTTCGGCATCGGCGGCGAGATTTGGGGTGACATTGCTGTCGCGGTTAAGGCGCCTGATGAGCCGCTTTCACCAGGTCATCTCTCGTCGTCTATGAAGGGCAAGATCGTTGTCGGGGGCTCCTTCCTCTCAGCCGAAACTATGGCCAAGGCGAAGGAATGCGGGGTGGCAGGACTGGTTGTCGGCGGGATTCATGACAAGGATCTACGCGCGCTATTGGGCTATGACCTGGGTGTGGCGATCACAGGAACGGAACAAGTGGGATTTACGCTGATTCTGACCGAAGGGTTTGGCACAATCCCGATGGCCTCGAAGACGTTCAAGCTGCTCTCGGCCCATGCGGGTCAGAAGGCGTCCATCTCAGGGGCGACTCAGATCAGGGCGGGGGTTATTCGTCCGGAGATCATCATTCCCAAGGAATCAGCAGCCGTTAGCACTGTGCGTCAGGCACAACGGGAAGGAGTTAGGATCGGCGATCCGGTCCGCATCATCCGTGACCCCCTATTTGGGAAAATCGGTGAAGTCTCAGCCTTGCCGCCTGATCTTACCAAGATCCCGACAGAGAGCGAGGTGAGGGTGTTGGAGGTAAAGTTTGCGGATGGATCACGGGCGGTGATTCCACGAACCAACATCGAAGTGATCGAAGGAGCGTGAAATCAGTGAACACTAAAGGGGTGCGAATGAGGGGGGCTCCAGTTGCGCGAAGTGTGAGATTCACGTTTTGCAAGCTCATTCTTGTCGCCTCTTTCCTGGGCCTGATCGCACACACACTCGCCTCAGCTCAGTCGACAATGACCTTGCCGGCGGAGCTTCGGGTCTTCGATACTCCCAATGACGGTGGGGAGAGTTTGACTGTCATATGGGCTCCATCGCCACTGGATGGTCCCGATCTTCGCTATCAAGTCTTACTAGGTGATGCCGGTGTTACCGATCCCGGCGCGCTCAAAGTCATCGCCGAGTTTCCTGCTAATACCCATTTCGTAAAGGACACGAAGGCTGCTTGGTGGACGAGACAGTCAGGCCAAGCCTGGCATCAGCATATCATCAGAAGTGGTAAGGGAATCGAGCTGAAAGACGGGACCGCGTATACGGTCACGGTTGCCATGGTCAAGGGAGAAGAGCGGGTCATTGGCCCTATGCTCCAAGCTACGCCCACTCCTGATTGGTTCAATTGGAATGAAATAAATAATCTGATACTGGCCTTGGCCTTTGGCACCTTGGTTTTCTACACGATAAGCCACGCCAAGCGGAATGACATCTTTCTGCGCCGGATTCCAGGGCTCGATGCAGTGGACGAAGCGATTGGTCGAGCAACTGAGTTGGGCAAGCCGATTTTGTATATGACCGGCGCCCACGACATGGGCGATCCTTCTACCATAGCTGCAGCAGTTATCCTAGGCCGAGTTGCCAAACGTACGGCGGCTTACGAGACGGAATTGCTGGTTCCTCACCGGGAGCCGATCACGATGGCCGTTTGTCAGGAGATTACGAAACAAGCGTACTTGGAAGCGGGTAAGCCCGATCTCTTCAAGGAAGACGCGAACTTTTTTATTACCTCTGATCAGTTCAGTTACACCGCGGCTGTAGATGGCATCATGCTCCGCAAAAAACCTGCGGCGAACTTCTTTATGGGGGCCTATTTCGCCGAATCCCTCCTCCTCACGGAGACCGGCGCCAGCACGGGTGCAATTCAAATCGCCGGGACCGACTCAGACCATCAATTGCCGTTCTTCGTGACGACGTGTGATTACACACTCATCGGTGAGGAACTTTATGCTGCCAGCGCCTATCTGTCCAAAGAACCAGTCCAGATCGGCACGCTGCGCGGGCAGGATATCGGCAAGGCCTTCATCCTATCGGTGATCGCAGTTGGAACCCTGCTGGCGACTTTTGGGATCGTAACGGGCGCGCAATGGCCGCAGCTCTTCCTCGACTTCTTTAGGGATCTCAAATGATCTTTTTGCGACGACAGCTCCCGCTTCTGATCACGATGATCACGGGGTTGCTGTTTGCGGGGCAGTACTACATTCCGCATCCGGCGTCTGAGCAGGTTCTTACCTCGGCCACGAAGTGGCTCCAGATCATAGGCGGCTTCGCGCTGGTTTTGGGTGTCACCAGCCTGTTCCATCAGCATGCGGTCAAGATCAGGCGGAAGGAAGCCGGCTGGGGGTATAGTTTCGTGCTCTATGCCGGCATGTTGGGTACGATCGCCGTGGGGCTCTGGGCTGATGGCAAGGAAAGTGTCGATGGTGTGATGACCGCGTTCGGATGGGTCTACTCTTTCATGATGGTTCCGCTGCAGGGCACCATGTTTGCCATTCTGGCTTTCTTCATTGCATCGGCCGCCTATCGTTCGTTCCGTGCGCGCAGCCGCGAGGCGGCGGTGCTGCTGATCGCGGCGGTGATCGTGATGATGGGTCGCGTACCTTTAGGGGAATACGTTATTCCGTTGAGCGGCGATGTGTCGCAATGGATCTTGAATGTGCTGAATGCGTCTGTCCGCCGGGCCATCTTGATTGGAGTGAGTCTCGGCGCTATTGCCTTGTCGCTCAAGATCATTTTCGGGGTTGAGCGGTCGTATCTTGGTGGAGGGAAGGAGTGAGTCGTGCTCGCTCCACCCATCCCCCTGTGGGGCCATTTCGCTGCGCGCGACTGGGGAGCCGCTCGGTGCCACCCGCAACTTACGGAATGTCCGGGGCAGGAAAAGGCATAACATGAGTTTCGCTGAGCGCATGCTAAAAGTTGATCGGAGGATCATCTTTGTGGTGATAGGCATTTGCACGCTCCTGCCGTTGCTTTATCCGGTCGGTTTGCCCATCAAGATTTCTCCCGAGGTTCGAGGAGTCTTCGACTATATCGAGAGCATGCCCGAAGGTTCCGTGTTCCTCCTCTCGATGGACTTCGATCCCGCTTCCAAGCCGGAGTTGCACCCCCAAGCGATTGCCATTCTTCGGCATGCGTTCCGAAAGAATCTTCGCGTCATCGGGATGACGCTCTGGGTTTCCGGCACGGGCATGGCGGATCAATTATTGAGCCAGGTCGCGAGAGAAGCGGGGAAAGAGTACGGGAAGGACTATGTGTTTCTGGGCTGGAGTCCCGGGGGCAATGCTGTAATCATCAACATGGGCCAGGATCTCTATACTACGTTCCCCAGCGACTATAGCGGCAGACCGACAAAGGGACTGCAGGTGCTTGATGGAGTGCTGACGTTAAAAGACGTGAACTATGCCGTGAGTCTCGCCGCCGGGAATCCAGGTGTAGAAGCCTGGTACGTATTCGGCAAGGACAAGTACAAGTTCGAGCTCGGGGGAGGCTGCACGGGTGTGATTGCGCCGGGGCTCTACCCTCTACTGCGCAGCGGGCAGATCAACGGCTTGATCGGCGGTCTGCGCGGTGCAGCCGAGTATGAAAGTCTGATCGGCCACAAGGGGCGGGCGGTAGCTGGGATGGATGCCCAATCAGCCACGCACGCGGCTATCGTTGTACTGGTCGTCATCTGCAATATATTCTATTTCTCACTAAGGCGGCAGGCGAAACAACAGGGTCATTTGAGCACATAGGAATGTAGACGCCTGATGGGTGCAACCATACTAGGAGCTTGGGTGGCGACGGGGTTAACCCTCTTCATCTTCTCGTTCCTCTATAAAGATAATCCCCTCTTCAAACTGGCCGAACATCTTTATGTCGGCGTATCGGTGGGCTACACAATCGTGAAGGCCTACGACACGGTGATTGTGCATCTGATTGTGAAGCCGATTTTCGAACAAGGGGAGATTGCGCTATTGATTCCCGTAGCGATCGGTCTCCTGATGCTGACTCGGTATGCTCCTAAGGCCGCCTGGATGTCCCGCTACGCTTTTGCCTTCATCGTGGGAGTCGGATCGGGGTTAGCCATTCCGCGCACGATATCTTCTTTCATCTTGAAACAGATTGAGGATACAGTCAGGCCGCTGCTCTCGTTAACGGGAAATGACGGGATGACGTTCTCAATGAATTTGCTGAATCCGGCAAGCAATCTGAATGCCATCATTATCTTGATCGGAGTCAGCTCGGTGCTGTTCTACTTTTTCTTTTCCGTAGAGCATCACGGGGCTGGCAAGATGGTGGCGCGAACGGGTGTTGTCTTTCTCATGATTTCCTTCGGTGCGGCCTTTGGCTATACGGTCATGGCCCGCATGTCCCTCTTGATCGGGCGACTGACAGACCTCATCGAATTTTCCGATGCCTCGTATGGCCGCCCGACCCTCTGGTTGCTGCTTGTGACCGTTGGGGCACTGATCGTGCTTTCTCGCCGTACTCGCGAAGGACCTCCTGAGACGCAGTAGCCTGCTATTCCCCCGTTGCACGTCTGGAAAGTGGTTCGTTACAATAGGCCTGCGCAGTGAAGGAGATCTATGGCGACCGAGACAGCGAAAGACCCGAAGCAATATCCGGTACTTCGCAATCTGCAGTTCTCACCCATCAAAGAGGGGGAGGATCAGTTTATTGTCCTCTGGGATCCAAGCGGTTTGAGCAAGGAAAAGCTTGTCCTTCCGCTGAACTACTTCTTCATCATCCAGCATTTCGACGGCGAACACTCACTTCAGCAGATCGGCGCCATCTACCTCAAACGATTTGGTGAGTTCCTGATGCCGAACAAGGTGGAACAACTGATCGCCGACCTTGATACCAAGCTGTTCCTTGAAGGAGAACGGGCTGACTCGGCGCGAAAGGAAGCGCAGGAAGCCTATCGGAAAACTCCACTTCGCCAAGCCCAGTTTGCAGGAAGAAGCTATGAGGCTGACGGCGCGAAGTTGAAGAAGCAGATTAACGGGTTCTTTTCGTCGAAGGAAGGCCCGGATTTTAAACCATCGGAACACAAGGGTACGCTGATCAAGGGGTTGGTCGCGCCGACGTATGATCTCAAACAGGCTGGACCGATCTACGCGTGGGCCTATAAGGAGCTCCAAGAGGCCCAGCAACCGGATGTCTACGTGATCATCGGGACGGCCAATGCAGGCCTCGATCATGTTGTGGCCGTGACCGACAAGGATTTTGAAACGCCGCTCGGCGTGGTGCAGGCCGATCGTCCTATTTTGGAACGTCTTCAGTCTCTCGTGCCGGAGTATTTTGCTGAAGACATCGCGCATCTTCAGGAGCATGCCATCGAGTTTCAGTTGCCTTTCATTCAAGTGGTAACCGAGGGCAGGCCATTCACGATTGTACCTGTTCTGTCATCATTTTCGGCCTCCAGCCTGAGCGATCCATCCGTTCGTGCCGACGTCGATCGTTTCCTCGGCGCCTTGCGCGAGGCGATCGATTCCTCCGGTAAGCAGGTTTGTGTGATAGCCGCAGGGGAGTTGGCCCATCTTGGTATCCGTTATGGTGACAGCGCCCCGCCGACCGATTTTTCGTTCCACCGGTCGATGCAGTACGATTTGGAAATGCTCAAGTTCGTGGAAGAACTGAAACCGGAAGAATTCGCCGGCTATATTCAAAAGGAAAAGGATCAGCGCCGCATCTCAGGGTTCTCACCCATCTATTCAATCCTGCGGTTGATCCAGGCTGAAAAGGGGCAGGTGCTTCGCTACGACCGCGGGATTACCGACCAGTATAATTCGACCGTAACCTACGCCAGCATGTCATTTTTCTGATTATTATTCTTTGACCGGCACCTTCATCGTGATCGGCTCGAGAGGATTATCACGGTCGTCACGTGGAACGGCGACGATCTTGTCGACCACGTCCATGCCGCGGAAGACTTCCCCGAAAACCGTATAGGTGCGATCCAGCCCGCTGTTGTCCGAGACATTGATGAAGAATTGTGAGCCGCTGTCGTTGAAATCGCGCGTGCTGTTGCTTTCGCGGGGAACCTTTGCCATGCCGATCGCGCCTCGTTTGTGGGGGCGATCACTGAGTTCCGGGGAAAGAAAATATCCCGGACTACCGGTGCCGTGGAGGGATCGGTCCGGATGCTTGCTCATGGGGTCGCCTCCTTGGATGATGAATCCTGGAACGATGCGATGAAATGTGGTTCCATCGTAGAAACCCATTTTCACGAGTTTGACGAAATTATCAACATGGCGTGCGGCTTCGCCGGCATAGAAGCGAATCTTGATCTCGCCGAATTTCGTCGAGATCGTTACGCGGGGATCGATTTTCTTAAATTCCACACTCATGGGCTTTGACTGTAACAAGGCGCTGTTGCCGGTAGCAAGTCCCCGAAGCGTGATGAGATATGAGCAATTCGTTTGTTTCCTTGTATCAACTCAGTAACTCATTCCTCAAAGCGGCGCGCCTGGCATTCATCCCCATGAAGCCCTTGCCCTGGATTGATCCGGATCCAGAGGAACGCGCCAACCACAGCGATGCTTCCGGCAAATGCCAGGGACAGCGGCCAGCCCCAGTGGTAGGCGATCCACGGTGTAAGGGATGGAGAAATCGCGCCGCCAAGATTGGCACCGGTATTCATCAGTCCTGAGAGAATGCCGGCATGCGCCTTAGATAGATCCGAAGTTGACGCCCAATAGGCACCAACGGTGAAATACAGGCAACCGGCGCCAAGGGATAAGCTAGTAATGGCAAGAATCGGTGAATCGATGAAGCCACCTAGTATGATGGCACATCCCGCGAGGGCCATGCCTGAAGCGCCTGCCACGCCCCGCCCTGTTGTCACGCCATATCGGGATGCCAGCCGGTCGGTGATCCAGCCTCCGAACGGACAGCCGACGAGCATTGCGAGAAAGGGCAAGGCACTGTAGAACCCTCCACGAAGTACGTCGAACCCTCTGATGTTGACCAGGTACAGATAGAACCATGCGAGGTAGATGTAGGCCACGTAGCCAAGACAACTGTAGCTCAGCACCAGCCACCAAATCGTTGGCGTCTTGCCCAATTGCCTCCAGGGAATGGTCACAGTGTGTCGATCTTCAACGTTGGGGTGCGTTGTCCTCTGATGATCCCTGACCCAGGGATGCTGTTCAGGGTGATCGCGGGAAAGCGTCCACCACAAGACTCCCATAACTAGCCCAATAGCAGTCGAAAGATAGAACACGGTTTGCCAGCCCCAGTTCACCATGACCCACGCGGCAAGTGGGGGGGTTATGGCAGCGCCAAGGCCAAGGCCTCCGATCGCAATCCCAATGCCAATACCTCTGGAGTTATACGGCATCCAATTGGCGACAGCACGATTGACGGAAGGAAATGCGACAGCCTCACCGACTCCCAATGCGAAACGAACTGCGAAAAGAGCTCCGATAATTCCGAAGAGATCAGCCAGTGGCGAAGAGGCGGCGATCGCGGTGAAGGCTGTGCAAAGAGACCACCAGAACAATGCTCCGGTTAATACAGTACGGGCGCCCCACCGATCTGCCAGCCACCCCCCTGGAATCTGAAACAGCGCGTAGCCCACGACGAAGGCCGAGAAAATCAACCCCATTTCTTGGTCGGTCAGCCCGAATGCCGGCATCATGTGCCGCGCGGTCACTGAGATATTCACCCGGTCGATGTATGTGACGGCGCTCGTCAAAAACAACAAAAGGAGAATCAACCAGCGAACTGGTGTGGCTTTGGCAGATGGATTGCTCACGCGTTGCGAAACTCTTTGAATGGCATGGCGAGATGGTCGAGATTATAGCTGCTCTTCTGCAACATCACTAGATGTCCCGTGCGCGAGTGAGGAGAAAATCCCCTGTTGGTTCGCGGACTTGCTGGCTTTAACCGGAACGATCCGGTAAGATGCCATGAGGACTTCTTTGAAAGAATCATGGAGCGAGCGTGTCCGCATTTCGCCTAGCCGGAATTTTCCTTATCATTCTCCTAATCGGAGGGATCGCCTTCCTATGGTTTGGTCCTCGGCTAACGGGTGAAGACTACCTGAAAGAATTCTTTCTGACCCAGCTTGAACAGAACCTCGGCCGTCGCATTGATGTGCATCGGATCAAGCTCGTTCTTTTTCCGAAGATCAGGCTGGAATTGACTCAGGTTGCCATCCATGATCGGCAATCGGATCAGATTCTCCTCTCGGCAAAAAAGCTTGATCTCGTATTGCGATTGTTACCGTTGCTCCGCAAGCAAGTCGTGGGAAAAAGATTGTCGATCGAAGAACCGATCTTGACCATCAGGCGAGATCGTAACGGTCATTGGAATATCTTCGAGAGTTTCAGTCGTGTGCCGGCGACAGACGAAGAAGCATTGAAAATGATGAGCCGAATTTTTCGGATTAGGGAAGCGACGCTGATCAACGGAACGGTCACCGTGATCGACGAAGCGAGGCCGGACGGAGTTCGGACGGTGAAGCTGGAGTCGGTTAACGCAGGGCTTACGATTCGCCTCGATCGGGGGCAGGCGGATCTCCAAGTTTCTGCAGCGCACAGAGGGGCGCAAGGCATAGCCGGGATGTCTCTCTCCGGTGTGTTCAAGCGGGCGGAACAGAAGATGTTGACGTCTGATGGTTCTTCTCGGCCGGCGTTGGAACTTCAGTTTGACGGCAAACTTGAGGCGGTCAACCTGGGGCTCCGCGATGCTGCGGATTTCCTAGGGCCTCGCCCCGTGCCGGAATCTCTTCGAGGAGCCGTCACGGTACGCAGCGGCATCAATGTATTCCCAGGTGTTGCAGGTTATGACGTCTTGCTGCCAGATTTCTCAGCGAATCTGGATCAGCTGGTTACGATGGGAAACGCGAGTCTTTCCGGTCTGCTTACACCTCAGCCGACGTTCGCGATCACATTCGCTTCGTCTCCTGTGCAGATCAGTGATTTGATGGGAAAGATTCCACCGTCGTGGATACACCCTGATCTTCCTGCCGTCATGCAGGACCGGCGGATCAACGGGAAGGTGACCGTCGCGTCAGCGACGGTGACAGGTTCCTACGCCGAAGGTCCGCAATTGTCCCTGACCGGAGAATTCCACGTCAAAGATGGGAAGGCGCTCATCGGAGACGAACACGTGCCGGCCATGGACTTGTCAGCGATTGTATTCGTCGAGGCCGGTCGCATCAGGGTAAACAATTTGGCCGGACTGTACGGAACGATTCACATGGCCGACAGCAAGGGGCAGATTTCTTTTCTAGAGGCAGGTCCTTGGCTTGAGATGGAGATAACGGGAACCATGGCGGCGTCGGATCTGCTGCAGTTACTCGCGAAGACCGTCAAATCTGAGCAGTTATCGAAAGTTTTGGCGGCGTCGCGTGACGTCGAAGGTTCGGCTGCCCCTACATTCCGTCTCGTTGGTCCTCTCAATCAACCAGGCGGGATTACATTCGCCGGAGGAGAGATCACGGCGCAGCACGTGAGTCTGACCAACTCGAATTTGCCGGAGCGGCTGACTGAGCTGCAAGGCCACTTCGTGTTGGCTGAGGGGGAGACGCAGTTTGATCAAGTGTCCGGGCATCTCGGCGATTTGACTGTGCAGGTTCAAGGCGGGATCACCGGAGGCAATGCCGGGCAGTTCCGAGATCTGCTCGTGCGCATCAGCGGCGATGCCGTTCATATGGCGCAGTTGCTTCCGGCAAAGGCGGTTCCCTCAGGTACGATTGGAGGGGCAGCGGTGGGCCTGGTGTTGCTTACCGGTCCAACAAGTACACCCCATTTGCGCGGGGGATTGGATTTGACGGAGTCGAAAGTCTCGCTACCCGGGATGTTGGAAAAACCCATCGGGGCTGCAGCGACAATTTCGTTTGAAGGAGATATTCCACAACCTCGCAACGTTATCTTGAATTATGTTGAAATTTCCACGCCCTCAATCCGCCTGCCGATCAAGGGAAAGATTCAACTCGGCGACAAGTTTTTAGTTGATGCGGGACTAGCCACCGGAACGGTCTCTTTATCGAGCCTGCCTGAATGGATCGTGAAGGGTGGTTTCGAGGCGGGAAATTTGGAACTTTCTTTGGATGTGAAGGGGAAGAATCAAGACTGGAAGACTTGGAAGATGACAGGTTGGCTCGCGCTGACGAATGGTTTGATGAACGCCAGGCGAGTGGGGGGGCAGGTCCAAGATTTGTACGTTCGGCTCTTGCTCGCGCGTGACGTGGCGCAGTTGAAGCGGCTCTCATTCAAGATCGCGGATAGCGACGTGACATTGGATGCAATAATCAAGAATTGGACGGGGAAACCGTTGATCACTGCTAAAATTGAATCCAATCAAATGAATCTCGACCTCCTCATCCCGAAAGGGGAGCGATCGCCTATGCGAGAGTTTCTCGAATGGTTGGCGGCGACAAGCAAGACCAGCGCAACCGCGTCGATTTCCAGGGGTTATTACAAGCATTTGAAATTCGGTGGTCTTTCTGCTCGCATTACAATTCAAGATGGCTTGCTCGACGTCGATCGCGTATCCGGAAAATCGACGAACGGAGATGTGGCCGGCAGGATCGTTGTGGAATTGCCTAAACGCAAACCGGCCGATGCGGAACTATCGATCCGCGCGACAGGACTTTTGGTCGAGGATCTGTTCAAGCTTGTAGGGGTCAAAGGTGGGGGTGTTACGGGGGAGACGAGGTTCACTGGAACGATCCGCGGGCACGGACGAAATCCGCATGGTGTCTATCCAACGCTCAATGGAAAAGTTGATCTCTTGATGGAAAACGGACGTGTGTTCAAGAGCGAGGAACGTGCGATCTGGAAGATCATCAGCATTCTCAATTTGCCGGCGGTCTTGCAAGGCAAGGTTGATCTGGAGAAGGACGGCTTGCCCTATAACAAGGTCACGGCGACAGTGACCGCCAGAGACGGCCTGTTCGAAACAGAGAATTTCATCATTGATAGTCCTATCGTGAAAATCACCGCGGCAGGCAATTTCGATCTGCCGACAGATCAGATCGATATGGTATGGGCGGTGAGTCCCTTCGGGTCGTACTCACAGTTCCTCAAAACTATCCCGCTGTTCGGACGGCTCTTTGCTGGCGAACGGACGGGACTTGCCACTGCGATCTTCTCAGTGAAGGGATCCATTAAGGACCCCGAAGTCAAGTACTTGCCCATGAAGTCGTTTGCCGCTGGGTTTACAGGGCTCGCGCAATTAGCTGTAGATGTATTGATGAACACCGTGATGCTGCCGATCGATCTGGTCACACCGGAGGAGAGCAAGGCGGTTGCGCGGGATCGGATTCCGAATAGTGAGCCTGTCCCTGCCACTCCGTAAACGCGCGTCAATTCTTGACCATCTCCAGACCTCATGTTAGATTCCGCACCGGCGGGATGCTGAAATAGTCTTCAAATTCGTTCTCGCCTCCCTCAGAGATTCAATGTGCCGGGCCGACAGGGGCAAAGTGCCTATCTGTTCTCTCTTGCTTATCATAAGAGCGGAATACGCTAAGATTAGAACGTATCTCATGATCTTTATACCCACTATGGTCTTGCTTTGGTGAATGTGTGTTTCAACGCGCGATGGTTGACGGGAAGCGACGGAGCGCCATTATCAGTATACTGGTATGATACAAAAGGGGGCTGGGAATCATCTCGTTACGGAATGATACTCTAGAAACAAGAGATTATGACTCGAGCAGCATCACAGGCTCATAAAGCCATCCTCTTCATCGCCGCTAGTGAGAGTGACTCCATTCTGTACTACGCAACGAAGTTCATGGCCCCGGATCCGTTTATCTACCTGGAAATCAAAGGTGAACGTATCATGGTTATGAACGACCTAGAGATGGATCGTGCCAAGAGTCAGGCCGGTGTGGATCGTGTGTTGTCTTACTCGGAGATCGAAAAGCGGGCCCGCGACCACGGGGCTGCATCGCCGGGAAGTGCGGATATCGTGCACGTGATTTTGCGGGATGCGAAGATCAAACATGTGGTCGTGCCGGGGAATTTTCCATTCTCCCACGCAGCCAGACTTCAAGAACTCGGCTATCAGGTTCATGCCAAGGGTGATCCTTTTTATGAGCAACGGGTGGTCAAGACGACGGAAGAAGTTCGGCACATCGAAATGGCGCAGCGGGCCACCGAAGAGGCGGTGGCTGCCGCACACGACATGTTGCGGAGCGCTTCGATCGAAGATGATACCTTGTGGTTGGACGGAGCACCGCTGACTTCCGAGCGGGTTAAGAAGCTGATCAATGTGAAGTTAATGGAAGGTGATTGCGTGGCGCAGCACACGATCGTTGCCGGTGGTGAGCAGGCCTGTGATCCGCACAATGAGGGAAGTGGACCTTTGCCGGCGCATCGAAGCATCATCTTCGACGTGTTTCCCCGGTCGGCCAGATCTCGATATTTTGCAGACATGTCGCGGACGGTTGTTCGCGGCGTCCCCGGCGCAGAACTCAAAAAACTTTATCAGACCGTGAAGGATGCTCAGGAAGAGGCCATCACGAAGATTAAAGATGGCGCGGACGGCGTGAAGATACATCGGGGGATCTGCGAACGTTTTGAGAAAGCGGGCTACAAGACTGGTCTTGTGAATGGGCGGATGCAGGGATATTTTCATGGAACCGGACACGGAGTCGGCCTGGATATTCATGAGGCTCCGCGCATCAGCCGGACCGGCTCATTGCTGCAGGACGGGCATGTCGTCACGGTCGAGCCCGGTCTG